>JAMOQL010000150.1 GCA_027064025.1 Bacteroidales bacterium | reverse complement strand
AATAATTTAATTATTTATAGCTATATAGCTGAATATCAATAAAATTAACATATATTTGCAAACTGAATTTTTTCTGTCGTATAATTTAAGGTTATTAACCTATTTTTGAGAAATACCGGAGCGGTATAAAATTGACGTGGTAAAAATTCCTATTAGAGGCGATTTTGCCCGTATCAATTTAAATTAAATTACAATGACATTCGAAGAAATTGGAGTCAATGGTAATATCCTTACGGCTATTACAAAATTAGGCTTTACAGAACCAACGCCAATTCAGGCACAAACCATTCCTCATTTATTACAAAATTCGGAACAAGATTTATTAGCATTTGCACAAACAGGAACAGGTAAAACGGCTGCTTTTGGTTTGCCCGTTATTCAGCAAATAGATATTAATAATAAAGATACTCAGTGTATTATGCTAGCTCCAACAAGAGAGCTTTGTATTCAAATAGCAAAAGATTTAGAATCTTATGCTAAAGACACTAAAGGTTTAAATGTGGTTCCTGTTTATGGAGGCACATCTATAGATACCCAAATAAAAGCATTGAATAGAGGAGCCCATATCGTAGTTGGAACTCCAGGGAGGACAGTTGATTTAATAAAAAGAAGACGACTCAAATTACAACATGTTAGTTGGCTCGTTTTAGACGAGGCCGATGAGATGCTAAATATGGGCTTTAAAGATGAATTAGATTCAATTTTATCGGAAACGCCAGATGATAAGCAAACTCTTTTGTTTTCTGCTACCATGCCAAAAGAAGTGGCTCGTATTGCTCGAGAGTATATGAAGGAAGCCAAAGAAATTAAAGTTGGTGAAAAAAATGCAGGTGCAAAGAATGTTGAGCATGAATATTATATGGTTCAGGCAAGAGATAAATATTCAGCTCTGAAAAGAATTGCTGATAGCAATCCTAATATTTACGCTATTGTGTTTTGTAGAACACGTAGAGATACCAAAGAAGTTGCTGATAAATTAATTCAAGATGGTTATAATGCAGATGCCTTACATGGTGATTTATCTCAAGCGCAACGTGATGTAGTAATGCAAAGATTCCGTATAGGAAACTTACAGATGTTAATTGCTACAGATGTGGCTGCTCGTGGTTTAGATGTGAAAGAGTTAACACATGTTATAAATTACAGTTTACCCGATGATACTGAAGTATATGTTCACCGAAGTGGTAGAACTGGGCGTGCTGGTAAAAAAGGTTTGTCTCTAACTATCGCTCATTCTAGAGAAATGGGAAAGATTCGTTCTTTAGAAAAAATGGTTAAAAAAGAATTTACTAAGAAATTAGTTCCTGGCGGTGCAGAAATTGTGGAGACTAGACTTTATAACCTGATTGAAAATATTAAGAAGACTGAAGTAGAAGAAGATAAGATTGCTCCTTTTATGGAAAGAATTTTAAAACAATTTGAGGATGAAACAAAAGAAGAATTAATCAAAAAATTTGTTTCTGTTGAATTTACTCGTTTTTTAAAGTATTATAAAGGAGCTAAAGATATTAATATTTCTGCAGGGAGAGATAGCCGTGATGGAGAAGGAAGAAGAAGTCGAAGTAGAGATAGAGACACTAGAGGGAATAGAGATGATAGACGTGATAGAGAAGAAGGCAGAAGATATAGTGATAAAGAATTTTCTCGTTTCTATATAAATCTTGGATCTAAAACAGAGGTTAATCCAGCGGTATTAATGGGGATTATTAATGATAATACTCGAACACGTAATATTGAAGTAGGTAAGATTGATTTGATGAAACGTTTTTCGTTTTTTGAAGTTGATAAGAAGTACGAAAAAGAAGTTATTGAAGGTTTTAAAGATGCAAATTTTAGAGGAACAAAGATAAGTGTAGAGTTATCTAATGCTAAACCAGAGAGAGAAGATAAAGGTGATGGCTATGGTAAACGAAAAGGAAGAAGAGACGAAAATCGCTCTGGTGGAGGATCTTATTCTAAAGGAGGCTCTCGTGGAGGGAATTCCAGAGGAGGTTCGTCATCGAGAAGTGGACGCTCTTCGGATAGAAATAAAGGTCGTAGAAGATAGTCAATAATATTTTTTAAGAAAGTCTAATGGTAATTGGGAACCATTAGACGACACTATCCTGAAAACTGTGTAAACTAAAAATCTACAGGTTCGATAACTTAAATTCTCAGTCTCTCTGCAAATATAGTCATAAATTGATTTAAAATAATGCCCCAATTCCGAACAGGCATAGTCCATTTTTTAGTTACTTCAT
>JAMOQL010000149.1 GCA_027064025.1 Bacteroidales bacterium | reverse complement strand
TTGAACACAGTTATTATGGACGGTTGGAGAATTGATACAATGTTGTGAATTGCTTTCATTTTGTATTTTTGACGTATTGAACACAGTAGAGTGTTATTTAATGCGTTTATTCACAATAAGTTAGATTAATTTTTAGGATAAAAAACTGTGTTGATTTAAAAAAGGTTCTACTAATAGTAGAGCCTTTTTGTTTTTCAAGATTCTATAACTATCTTAATATCACAAAATCTCTAAAATTATTTCTATCTACTACTAAAGTTTTAGCAGCGTAGGTTTCTATAAATTTCTGAGGGAACTTAGTCTTTTTGTTTTTCCATTTGAACTTATATGCAGAAATTTCCCCATTTACATCCTCAACAAAATCTATTTCTTGCTGTTGTTTGGTTCTCCAAAAATATATTTTTGCAAAAGTATCTTTATACAAATTCTGTTTTTGTCGTTCCGATACTAAAAAAATTTCCCATAAGGCTCCCTTATCCAATCTTAAATTGAGTGGATTAAAATTTCCAATAATCATATTTCTGATACCATTGTCGTAAAATAGATTTTACGATTTTGTTTTATTTCATTTCTAATATTTCTACTAAAACTTGTGAGTCTAAAAATAATATATCCTTTTTCTAAGATTTCAATATATTTCTGAACTGTAATTTTATTAATACCTATTATTTTCGATAACTCATTATAATTAATTTCGCTACCCATCTGTAAGGCTAATGCTTGTAGTAATTTGTCAAGAACCTCAGGTTTTCTAATCTCAGAGAAAGCTAATATATCTCTATATAAATAACTATTAACAAGATTTTTTAAGATTTCTCTTTCTTGCCTTTGGTTGTTAATTATTTCTGGGTAAAAACCATATAATAAACGATTTTCTACTTGTTGTTCCGATTTAATAAAACCTATTTGCTTTTCGTATTCTTCCCAAGAAATAGGAAACATTTCGTACTCCCATTTTCGACCTGTTAATGGCTCGTTTAATGCATTTCCTAAATCGAACGAAGAAGAGCCACTTACAAATAATTGAACGTCTTTAAATTGGTCTGTTATTATTTTAAAGTTAAGCCAATACCTTTTATTCTTTGAGCTTCGTCCAAAAAAATAAACTTATTATCAGATATAATCGTTCTTAATTGCTCTGTATTTGGATTCGATAATAAACTTCTTGTTGTAGGGTCATCAGCATCTAAAAATAAATAATCTATTTCTTCCAATACTTTTTTAATAAGCGTTGTTTTTCCTACTTGCCTTGCTCCAACAACCACAATTGCTTTTCCACTATTAATCTTTTCTTGAATTATATTTTCTAAGCTTCTTAAAAACATTTTTTATTTCAAAGGTATATTATAATATTGTAATGACTAAATATCATGACTAAAAGTCATTATGATAGTTGTGCTTATGTATGTTTTTTTAAAACAATTCCAATTGCTGTGGCATATCTGGTTTATCTGCTTCTTTTTTACCATGAAATAATTCTATTAGCCCGAATTGCCGATCGGTAATATTCAATATAGCCACATGACCCGCAGGCGGTAAAAAGGATCTAACACGTTTAATATGGACTTCGGCATTTTCTCTACTAGCACAATGTCGCATATAAATTGAAAACTGAAACATAGAAAAGCCATCCTTTAACAATAGTTTACGAAACAAGGAGGCTCTTTTTCTATCTGCTTTTGTATCGGTTGGTAAATCGAAGAATACTAAAACCCACATAATTCTATATTGATTAAGTCGTTCTAAATTCATAATTTTATTTAAATATTCCAGATGCAACTTCGGGTTGTACCCTGAATATTACATTTTTTATCAGGAGAATTCGGATTGTTTATTTTCTAAATACTTATGTCTTTTATCAATTTAATAAAATATTTGTTAATTACCTGATGTTTAGTACAGTCTAAGTTTATTGGGTTGAGATTACAGGATAAAGTATCTTTCTACTATTACCTGCATAGCAATGAAACAAACTTGTAGAAGTGCGTTGCATGGCCAACATTAAGGGACTCTTTTCGCCATCTATTACAACATCTATAACAGGAATTTGCAAAAGTTCTTTTTTTATTTCGGGCGTTAAATCGAATCCATTTTCTTCCCAATCTTCGGAATAGTATTTTTCTACCAAATCTCTTACCACTTCATCTACATAAGGGCGGTAAGGCTCCATAATATCGTCTGCCAAAGCATAAGCATTGTATTTGTTATGATGATGAATACCAAAGGTAGGCAATAAGCCAGA
>JAMOQL010000148.1 GCA_027064025.1 Bacteroidales bacterium | reverse complement strand
TTAAATGGAAAAGGGTTTAATCATAAAATCAACGGGAAGTTTTTATACAGTTAAGAATGAACAAAATGAAATTCTTAATTGTATTGCTCGTGGTAAATTTAGAATAAAAGGGATTAAAAGTACTAATCCCTTTGCGGTTGGAGATATTGTTTATTACGATTTCGATAAGCTAAATGATATTGGTATTATTAAGAAATTAGAAGATCGTAAAAATTATATTATTCGTAAATCAATTAATTTATCCAAACAGAGTCATATTATTGCGGCCAATATTGATATTGCTTTTTTAGTTGTAACTTTTAGTATTCCAGAAACTACAAGTATGTTTATCGATCGGTTTTTGGTTAGTGCAGAAGCTTATCATATTCCTGTAGTCATATTATTTAATAAAATGGATGCGTATCAAGATTCCGATTTAGATAGAGTTGCATATTATAAAGAGTTATATGAGTCTATTGGTTACAAGTGCCTTAATATTTCTGCTAGTTCTGGATTAAATTTGGATAAGTTAAAAAGTTTAATGTCTTCTAAAACTACTGTTTTTGTCGGACATTCTGGTGTAGGTAAATCCTCTTTGGTAAAAGCCATTAATCCTAATATTGATTTAAAAATTTCAGGAATCTCAAATATTCATTTGACGGGTAAGCACACTACCACTTTTGCAGAAATGTTTGAATGGGAGAATGGTTCATATATTGCTGATACTCCAGGGATTAAAGCTTTTGGATTGTTAGATTTTAAGAAAGAAGAGATATCTCATTATTTTCTCGAAATTTTTGAGGCATCACATCATTGTAAATTTCAGAATTGCACACATTCTCACGAGCCAGCTTGCTTTGTAAAACAAGAAGTTGAAAGAAATCAAATATCAGAATCTAGATATAATAATTACATTATGATGCTTGAAGATGATGATTCGGAGAAGTTTAGATAGCTAACTAGATTTAGTTAAGAATTTATTTTATCCAAGTAATTCTTCGAAAATCTTCGAGTAGGAAGGAGTGATGTTAAAAAACCAATAATTAAGACTAAGAAGAATACTTTTACAAAATCGAGAATCTCTAAATCGACTGGATATGCAGGTAAGTCGAAGCCTTCGCCAAAAGCAACAATTGAATATTTAATTTGAATATATGTAATAAGTCCACCGAGTATTAATCCTAAAACAGCTCCTAGAATTGACGTGATCCATCCGTTTAATAAAAAAATCATTTTAATCTGAAGGTCTGAGAGTCCTATACTTTTGAAGGATAGAAAATCCTTTTTCTTATCCATAATTAACATAGTTAAAGTTGCAACAATGTTAAATGCTGCAATTAATAATACGAATCCTAGTATCAGATAAATCATTAATCTTTCAGAATTAAGAATTTTGAAGAAAGAGTTCTGTTCAATTCTATTCTTAACACTAAATTTAGGTCCAAGAATTGCTTTTATTTTATTTTGTGTTTGCTTAGATATAGTGGTGTTTTTTAAACTAATTTCAATATTACTAGCTTGCCCTTTGGCTTCGAATAATTCTTGTGCCATTTCTAAAGGAATAAGAACTCGATTGTCGGCTGTTTCGTCAATCCCAAATATAGCTGACGGATATAGATATTCATTATTAAAAGCATGTGAAGGATCGCTACTTACTTTATAGCTTCTTTTGGGAACGTAGAGAATTAACGGAGAAACGAATCCTAGTCCAATAGATAATTGCTGAGCAACTTCGTACCCGACAACAGCCATATTCTCTCCTTTAGCATTGTGAAGTTTAAATTCGCCATCTATAAGCATAGAATCGACTCTACATACAGCTAAATAATTTTGATCAACGCCTTTAATAGGGAAAGGTTGAGTAGCCTTACTGTATTTAATGGCAGCAAAATCTTCCAATACAAAAGATAGATTTTTAACATTATCGATTTCTTGAATTTTTTGAATAGAAGAATCATTGACATTAAAAAATTTGCCTTCGTTTAGTGATACTTTAATTTCTGGATTAAAGGCGTTGAAACGTGAAACAATAATTTGTTCTAATCCATTAAAAACTGAAAGAATAATTATTAAAGAAGCTGTTGCTATTGTAACTCCAAGAGTTGAAATACCAGCAATAATATTAATAATATTAATAGATTTTTTAGAAAAAAGATATCGTAACGCTATTTTTAAGGAAATCCTCAATGCTTAAATTAGTTAGGTATATTTACTGAAGAAGCTCGTCTATATGATCGATATAATCTAATGAATCATCGAGGAAAAACGCAACTTCAGGAATTTTCTTAACTTGATTTTTTATTTTTTTTCCTAGAGCATAACGAAAGTTAGAACTTTGGTTTTGAATAGATTTCATTATTTCAGGAGCATCTCCTCCAGGAATAAAAATACTTAAATATACTTTTGCAAACGATAGATCGGGAGAAACCCTAACTTTAGTAACGGTAATTAAGGCTCCTTTAAATAATTGAGCTTCTTTTTGAAATATTTCTGCAAAATCTCGTTGTAATAATTTAGAGACTTTTTCTTGTCTTTTTGTATATGTTTCCAAAATAATATATTTTAAATTTCAATTTATTACTTACAGTAAAATAAGCAATTATTGTTGCAAAGATAACAATTCTTCGAGATATTTTCTATGGTTTGCTAATCTAGGAATTTTATGTTGTCCTCCAAGCTTATCTTTTTGTTTAAGCCAAGTGTAGAAACTGCCTTCTTTCAAAATATTATATTTTGGAAATCCAAGCGAAAGATCTTTGAAACGTTTAGCTTCATAGTCGCTATTTAAGTCTTTTAGTTTATTGTCTAAAATTTCCATAAAGTGCTCCATGTCTTTTGGAACAATAGAAAACTCGAAAATCCATTGATGAGCTCCTTTGCTATTTTCTTTCATATATATTGGTCCCGCAGTATATTCGACAATGGATGCTTCGGTATCTTGACAAGCTTTTTGTACTGCTTTTTCAGCATTGTCGATTATTAGTTCTTCGCCAAAAGCATTGATAAAATGCTTAATTCTACCTGTTACTTTTATTTTATGTGGAAAAGTAGAGGTAAATATTATCGTATCGCCAATAAGATATCGCCAAAGGCCAGCATTTGTAGAAATAACTAATGCGTAATTTTTATTAATTTTAACATCTTTAATTGTAAGTACTTTAGGATTGTCTTTGTCAATTTCGTTGAGATCAATAAATTCATAAAAAATACCATAATCTAGCATCAAAAGCATCGAATTATTTTCTTCTTGATCTTGTATTGCAAAGAAACCTTCCGAAGCGTTATAGGTTTCGATGTATTTCATATCCTTATATCCAATCAATCGGTCGAATTCTTTTTTGTAAGGTGTAAACGAAACACCTCCATGGCTAAATAATTCTAAGTTTGGCCAGACTTCTTTAAGTGTTTTTTTACCAGTAACTTTCAAAATATTTTTTGCTAAAACAAGCATCCAAGAGGGGACTCCCGCAATAGTTGTAACATTAATATTAATAGCCTCTTCAGTTAATTTATCAATTTTTTTATCCCATTCATCCATCAATGCTGTTTCTAGACTTGGGGTCCTAATAAATTCAGCCCAAAAGGGTAAGTTTTGAATTAATACAGCTGATAAATCACCGTAATAGGATTGGTTACTAAAATTATTAATTTGATGAGAACCTCCTAAAATAAGTGTTTTACCTCGAAAAATTTCAGTGTTGGGGTATCTATTTGCAATTAATGCAATATTATCTTTTCCTGCTTGGAAATGACAATCTTCAAGAGCTTCGTTGCTTACTGGAATAAATTTACTTTTATCGCTTGTAGTTCCCGACGATTTGGCAAACCATTTTATTTCACCTGGCCAAAGTAGATTTGAAGCTCCATTTCTAAGTTTATTAATATATGGTTTAATATCGTCGTAATCCTGAAGAGGAACAGATGCTTGGAATTGTTCTATCGATTCAATGGAATCGTAATGATATTGTTTACCCCATTCTGTATTCTTTGCCTTAGATATTAATTTGTGAAAAGTTTCTTCTTGAACGTTGAAAGGATATTTACGCATTAAATCTATTTCGGAGATACGTTTAACATTAAGCCATGAAATAATAGAAGTTAATATAGGCATATTAGTATTGTTTTTAGTTTTAATCGTGTTGCCAATCGAAAGTGTTAATGTTCTCTATACAAGCGGTTAATAATTTAATACTATTTATGACATCTTCTTTATGAACACTTTCAATAACTTGGTGAATGTGTCTTGTTGGAATAGATATAGCTCCAGTTATTGCACCTTTTTTGTTCATTCTTTGTATCATTGCAGTATCTGTTCCTCCTGCAGGTAAAAGTTCGGGTTGCCATTTTATGTTTGTTTTAGAGGCTTGGTTTTTCATAAATCTTATCATTCGGTAATCTGCAATAGCAGAAGAATCCATAATTTTAATTGCAGTTCCTTTCCCCAAAGAGGTTACGGCTTCTTTTGGAACTGAGCCTGGAACATCGTATGCTATGGTGGTATCTAAACCAATACTAAAATCGGGATTAATATCTAAACTAACTGTTTGTGCACCACGTATTCCCACCTCTTCCTGAACGGTGAAACTAGCATAAAAATCGTAAGGTATTTTCTTTCCTTTTAACTTTCTTAAAGTTTCAATTAAGATATATACTGAAATTCTATTGTCTAATGATTTCCCATTAATACAATTTCCTAATTCTATTAATTCTCGTTCTCTACTGACCGGGTTTCCTATTTCGATATATTTTTCAACTTCTTCTTTTTCTAATCCTAAATCGATAAAGAAATCTTGAATCTCAGAGGGTTTCTTTCGTTCATCGGGTTTCATAATATGAATAGGTTTAGAAGCCATTACACCAATTAAATCTTTTTTCCCATGAACAATAACTCTTTGAGAAACTAATGTTTTGGGATCGAAGCCGCCAAGAGGGAGGAAATGAAGGAATCCATTATCATCGATGTAGTTAATGATAAATCCAATTTCATCCATGTGTGCAGCTACTAGAAGTTTTTTTTGTTCATATCCTTTTTTTAATGCAATAATATTCCCTAAGTTATCAATAGAAATATCATCAACAAGATCTTTTATTTCTGAAATAATTAAATTTCGAATTCTAGATTCAAACCCCGAAATTCCTGCTGTTTCTGATATCTTTTTAAGTAAATTAATGTTAATATCCATTTTATAGTTTTTATAAAGAAGTAAATAATAGTATACAATTGATTTTACCAAAGATAAAAAAAGTATAGCGTATAAATATGACTAAGTCAGGAAAAACAAAAATGCTCCTAAGAAAAGGAGCATTTAAGGAATTAAACTAAATTTACTTATGATTTCGAATGTAATTTATTCCTTTCGGAATATTAATAATAAAAATTGATTAAGAGAAGGGCTTTTCAAACCTTCTCTTAATATCTCAAATTTGATTTGTTTAAAGCAACTTAAAAGTTAGAACTTAGGTTAAACGCTAAGTTCTAACTATACTGCAGTTTCCTATTTTATTACTTTTTCAAAGAAATGGAATAGTTTTATATAAAAAAAATATATCTTGGTAACAAAATGGTAACATTTTAATTAATTGATTACTATCTTGTTAGTGATTAGATGTGTGAAGATTTAAAATAGAATAAATGATAAAAAAGAATTATTGTGTAATAATATTTTTGATATTAGGCTATTCCTCTTTGTTTGCGATTGATAATCGTCAAGTTAATTTGAACAATAAGGCGGATTCTTTAGTTTCTTTAACAGAGTCTCCAAATATTAACAAAGAACAGCTTATTTCTTTATTAAATAATGCTTATGAGATTTTTCAAAAAACAAAAAATACTAGAGGTCTGTCGTCAACCATAAATAAATTATCTATATGGTATCTCGAAGAAAATCAAATTGATACATCGCTTAGTTTGGCACTTATTGCTTTAAAATATGCTGAGGATATTAATGATAGCTTATTAAAGGCCGAAGCATTCTTAAATATTGGTAATATTTATATTGATTTGAATAATGATAAATATGCCACTAAATATTTTAATAAAGCAATTGATTTTGGCGATTGGTATATAAAAGCGAGTTCAATGGCCAATATAGGTCTAATCTATTCTAATAAAGGAGAAAAGGATAGTGCTTTTAACCATTTCGAAAAAGCATACAAAATATTTATTTCTTTGGACGATAGCAGTAAAAAGCTAATGTCTAATATTGCGATAACTAATATGAACATGGGAACCATTGCGATGGACCGTAAAGACTATAGGAGTGCCAAAAAATATTTTAATAAAAGCTTAAGAACCAGTTATAGCATTAATGATAATCATCAGATTGTATTAACTTATCTAAATTTCAGTCAATTATTTCTAGAAGAAAATAATTTTGTATTAGCAAAAGAAATGGCTTCTAGAGCTTATCAGATATCAGATTCTATTAAATCGGGCTCTTTAATCAAGTACTCCTTATTGGCTTTGAGTAATATTTTTTATGCAAAAAATGATTTTAAATTGGCTTATGATTATTTAAGTCAATATTCATTTATGAAAGATAGTTTATCGGGTTTAGATATAGAAAATAAAATTGCTAATTTACAAATGAAATATGAGGTTGAACAGCAGCAATTACAGATTAAAGAATTAGAAAATGAACAAAAATTAAATGCTTATCGGATTTTTATTACTGCGTTGATTATTCTGATGATTGCGTCTGTAATTATATATTATTTGAATAAAAGACGATTGAAGAATCGAGCAAAAATGGCTTTAGCAGAAAAGCAAAGAGAGGAAACTCAAAAGAAATTAGAAAAGGCTAAAATTGATATTATTCATTTTACTAAATTGGTACAAGAAAATAATGAACGAATAGAGTGTTTCGAAAAGGAATTGATTAGTTCTAATAAGGAAGAGAATGAGGTTTTTCAAGAAAAAAAAGAAAAATTGAGAGGAATGAAAATTCTTAAAGATGAGGATTGGGTTTATTATAAAGTATTATTTAAAGAGGTTTACTTTGATTTTTATAATAAGGTATTTCAAATTCCAAATCTTACAGAAGGAGATAAGCGTCAGATTTTATTATTGAAATTAGGATATACTAATAAAATGTCGGCTGATGTTTTAGGCATTTCTACCGAGGGGATAAAAAGAGCAAGGCAACGTTTAGCTAAAAAACTAAATTTAAAAGATGCTGGGAAATTAGAAGAATATTTTCTGAAATTATAAACCAATATCAACTAGCTAAACCTAAAATATATTAAGCAATTATTGTATTAACTTGCTTTAAGTTTTTAGGAGTTAAATATTCCGAATGGAAATAAAGAAAATGTATTTAAAATGAACTATAAAATCACTATTACAATAGTCTTAATTATCATTATTGCTCATTTTATTTTTGCTTTGATATGGTTATTTTTTAAGATGAGAAAGCCTAAGAAAGATAGAAATTCTAAATCTTAGGTATTATTATTTTATAATTACACTTCTCTTTGTGTACCTGTATTTGTGGAAGGAACAAAAAAGGGAAGTTGAAATAAATCAACTTCCCTTTTAATAAATTAAGTATGTTTTTTTATAATCCCATGCTAGCTTTTACTTGAGTTTTATATGCATCAGGCATTTCTTCAAAATCGCTACTTGCAACAAATAAACTTTTCTTAGGCTTTTTAGTTAGAACTTCAGAAACTTGATAAATTAGTGATAATTCATCATTAGGAATATCTACAGAATAACTCATTACATAACCAGGAGCATCTTTAAAGTCTTTTTGCTCAGCTTTTATGTCATTAGTATAATAAATTTCTACTTTCTGGTCTCCAGAAATAATCTCAGCTTTCTTACAAGTATAACCTGCGATAGTTTTTGTTCCATCTAAAAGCTTGTACTCTGGTTTTGCTTCTGTAGTGTCCTTGTTTTTTTCTTCTAATTTTTTGATATCATCACCCGAAATATTCATTTTATATTTCTGACCCATTTGGTCGAGTAATAGAATTGTTTCTTTAGAATCTAAATTAACAATCGTAAATACTGAAACCATAGGCATTACATTGTCGTTACGCATCATATTGTCACGATAGTACCATACAGATTCTGATGGTAGCTGTGCTTGTTCAGTAGGAGTAACCTCTCTGCCTTCTGTAGTTATCTTAAATTTGATAGTTCCAGCAAATTTATCTCCATCTTTTTTACCTCCAGCAAAAGAAAATGAAGAGACCGTCATTAAGGCTGCGACTAAAATAATTGTAAACTTTTTCATGATTCTAATTTAATATTTATTTAATGTTTGTTTTTTAGGATTATGTGACGAGAAAGTATTCACAAAAGTTACATAAGAATTACATAAACTTGAATACAGTGTCTTCAATTTTCTTTTTATCAACACAGGTATAACCTTCGGGGATTTCAAATTCACTATCTTCCACTTTAATTTTCTGAATTTCAGTAGCTACTATTTTTGTATTGATATTAAACATACTAATTTGGTACTCCATTAATATGCCTTTAACTTCTTTAAATGGTGTGTTCCAGTTTGCATCTTTTATTTTTAGGGCTTCGGTATAATACAATTCAAAAGTGTCTGTTTTACTCTTTGCAATAGCTTTTTTACATTTGTAACCAGCAATCAATTTTTCTCCTTCTACGTATTCAATAGATAAGTCATCGAGAGGAGTGTAGCCAAAGCTGTCTTCGCCCAATTTACATTTGTATTCAAACTTATCGCCTAAAATCTTCATTAGAGCAACTACAGAATCTTTTTTTGTATCGGATAAACCTATCATTGTAAAAACACCTCCCCAACCTTCTACTTTTTGAATGGTTTTCCCTTTTTTAAATGAATAACGCATTGTATTGGGTAGAAATGTAATAATAGGGTTTGCATTTTCATCATCCAAATAAGTAAGTTGATAATGAATTACGCCTTCTTTACCTTTACTGATATCATTACCACAACTCCAAAAAGAGAGTAGTGAGAAAGAAAAAATAATTAATAAATTTTTTTGATATTTGAATTTCATCTGTTTACAAAAATAATATAATTCTTTATATAGGCTTAATTTTTTGATAAAAATAAAAGTTGTTTTTAAATTTAATTTTTCTTACCAATTTATTTTTTTCTTATTTAAAAACGCTGATATTCCAGCAACACAGTCTTTTGTACTGCGAGCATTAGCATTTATTTTGGAAGCATAATTTAAACCATCCTTATAATCCATTGTCGATACATTAGCTAATAATTCTTTGGTTAATGACAGTGAGTCTCCAGAACAATTATTAATTAATTTTTCCACAAAACTTTGAACTTCGTCTTCAATGTTTTCCTGATCGACTACAAAATTGATGAGTTCCATAGCTTTTGCCTTGTTTGCGGTTATTAGCTCGCCTGTTAATAATAATTCTTTAGTTTTCTTTTCGCCAATTTTACGAAGAATAAATACAGAAATAATTGCAGGAACGAAACCTATTTTTACCTCTGTAAAACCAAATTTTGCTTCTGGAACAGAAAAAACAAAATCGCAAACAGTAGCTAAACCACCACCACCAGCTATGGCGTGTCCTTCTACTTGGGCGACAACCACTTTTTTATTTTGATAAATTTGTTCAAATAATTCTTTAAGATGATTCGAATCATTAATGTTTTCTTCAAAAGTATTATTTTGCAATTCCTTTAAATACGCCAAATCGGCACCTGCACAAAAAGCATCTCCCGTAGCTTTTAAAACAATAACTTTAGCTTCGGACGAGTTTTCTGCCTCTGTAAAAAGATCTTTTAAATCTTGAACCACTTGAGCATTTAAAGCATTTCTTTTTTCTGGTCTATTAATAGTTATATAAGCAACTCGTTCTTCAATTTTTAAACTAGCAAATTTTAAATTCTTCATCATTAATAATTTTATTTTAAGCCACACAAATATAAATAAATAATGTTTAGCACAATAACCCTTTTGTTATTTTTTGGTAAATGATTGGTGGTTAGTGTTTTATGTTTTTATAAAAATATCTAAAAAATACAGATATTTTTTTACATTTGCATCTACTTAGCAGAAACAAAAAATACAAGTATTAACCATCTTCTTGATATAAAAAGAAGATTAATTGACAAACAAGCTTATGGGTAAATTTGCAGTTGTTGCATTAGGCGGAAATGCTCTTCTACGAGGAGATGAAAGAGGAACTATAGAGCAGCAAAATCAGAATTCGTACGACACCTTAAAAAACTTAATTTATTTAATCAAAGATGGCTATGATTTAGTTATCAGTCACGGGAATGGTCCACAGGTTGGAAATATATTGATGAGAAATGATGCTGGTCAAGATATGTACGATATTCCTGCTATGCCTTTAGATATTTGTGTAGCAGATTCGCAAGGAGGTATCGCATATATGATAGAAAGAATACTACGTAATATTCTTAAAGAAGAAGGGATAGATAAAAATGTAGTTTCTTTGGTAACACAAGTTGTTGTAGATAGAAACGATAAAGCATTTCAAAATTATACCAAACGAGTTGGTAAAATATACACTAAAGTTCAGGCTGATGAATTAGCTTCTAATAAAGGTTGGGAGTTTAAAAAAAGTCCTAAAGCAGAGGATGCTTGGCGAAGAGTTGTGCCATCTCCAAAACCAATTGAGATAAAGAACGAACAAATTATCAAACAATTGGTAAATTCAGGCAATATTGTAATTGCCTCTGGAGGAGGTGGAATCCCAGTGTATTACGATGAAAAAGGAATGATTCAACCTCTAGAAGCTGTGATTGATAAAGATAACGCATCGTCATTGTTGGCTCAACGAATAGGAGCAGACGAGTTGTATATTTTGACAGATGTTCCTTTTGTATATGCTAATTATGGTACACCAGACCAAAAGGTATTAGAATATTTAGATGCAAAGGATACTAAAAAATATATGGCTGATGGAACTTTTGGAGAAGGAAATATGTCTCCAAAAATACAAGCTGCACTTAACTTTGTTGAAAATGGTGGTGTAAAATCGGTTATTACCGAAGCCACTCAACTCGAAGATAAAAGTATTGGAACAAGAATTACATTAAATTATTAATATAATAAATAATACGTTATGGCATTTAATCTTAGAAATAGAAATTTTTTAACATTATTAGATTTCACTCCAAAGGAAATTAAATTTATGTTAGACTTGTCAGTAGATTTGAAAAAGGCAAAATATACTGGAACAGAGCAAGAGACTTTAAAAGGGAAGAATATTGCTTTAATATTTGAAAAATCATCGACTAGAACGAGATGTGCTTTTGAGACTGCTGCTCATGATCAAGGTGCTAGAGTAACTTATTTAGGACCTTCAGGATCTCAGATTGGGCAAAAGGAATCTATGAAAGATACTGCAAGAGTTTTAGGAAGAATGTACGATGGAATTGAGTATCGTGGATTTGGGCAAGAAATTGTAGCTGAATTAGGTGCAAATGCAGGAGTTCCTGTTTGGAATGGTTTGACTACAGAATATCATCCCACACAAATTTTGGCCGATTTTTTAACTATGATGGAGCATTCTGATAAGCCTTTAAGTCAAGTGAAATTTGCTTATATGGGAGATGCTCAGAATAATATGGGGAATTCATTAATGATTGGTGCTGCGAAAATGGGAATGGATTTCCGTTCAGTAGCTCCAAAAGCTGTTCAACCAAGTGCCGAATTAGTGGCTCAATGCAACGAAATTGCTAAAACAACTGGTGCTAAAATTATGGTTACCGATAATGTAGAAGAGGGAGTTAAAGGGTGCGATTTTTTATATACAGACGTATGGGTATCTATGGGAGAGGCCCCAGAGGTTTGGGAAGAAAGAATAAACTTATTAAAACCCTATCAGATTAATAAAGCAGCAATGGAGGCTACGGGGAATCCTGATGTTAAATTTATGCACTGTTTACCTGCTTTTCATAATAGAGAAACAACTG
>JAMOQL010000147.1 GCA_027064025.1 Bacteroidales bacterium | reverse complement strand
CCTAAGTCAACATTAGGGGTTGGGAATACTTCTTGTGTAATAGTTGTATCCCATGCGCATCCATAATGATCAATAACATTATATGTGTATTGATAGTTTCCTGCAATAGGAGGGCTAACGGAAATTGCTTCGTCGGTTTGGTTGATAATATATGGCCCTGTTTGCCAAGAATATTGATCAATCGGGACAGTGTAATCCCATGCGTCAGGTGCAATATCAGGATTTAGAGTCATTTGCCATGAGAAAATATAGCCGTTGTCAGAACTCCAGTTATCACATATCTCAATGGTCCATAGACCGTTGAGGGGACACCCTACTAAATCGTAGAATGATCCGAAAGGAGTATAACTACCCTGAGTTAATGTCGACATTCCATTCTCTCCTTCGAATCCCATGGTTCCGTATGTTGGTGTGATAGGAGTCCAAGAGTAATCGTAACCAACACCAGCATCCATAATTGCATCGTCGTCGATAGGTTCTCCCATAAAAGTTCCTCCTCCGTAGCCAGGATCACCTCCAAGATCGTTAAAAGATTTTAGCACAAGTGTCTGATTATTAGGGCAGATAATGGAGATTTCTAAATCTCCTAAGAAAGAATGTTCCATGTTGACATCTAAACTTAAAAAATCTTGAGGATCATCTAAGGTTTGTCCGGGGTCGAAGCAATTAAATACGACTGAAGTTTCGTAACAATCTCCTGTTCCATCGGGTAAGAAGGTTGTATCGGATACCCCTAAAGTTGTTGATATATCTTGGTGAAACGGAGTTCCGTCAACTACTGACGTTGAGCCACTAACCGTTGTAAAGTCGAGAACTGCAGTGTCATTTGCACAAATTGGGTCTGGGGGAGTGGAACCTGTAAATGGACTTCCCGCAATAACAATTCTAGTTTCTATACTATTGCTACTTATGCAGCCATTAGCATCTGTTGCAAATAATGAAACGGTATAGCCACCGACTGTGTTATAAGTATGAGAAACGTTCTCACCTGTGGCTGTTGAGCCATCTCCAAAATACCAATCAAAAGTCGTGGTAGCATCGGATTGATGATAAATAAAATCGTTCTCAGGATAAATGGCGTCTGCAGAGAAATTTACTTCAGAGCCTGGGCAAATAGCAATATAGTTTGTATCTGGAGTAGGGGATGTAAGAGCCATATTTAATTGGGCAACAACTTCTTGACAAACAGGTTCGCAAGTGATTTCTGCTAACCACCCTGTATTTTCATTGGTTGGGCCAGAGATGAAATTTACGGTTAAACAACCAGAAGTATTGGTGATGCTTGATTCTATAGCTAATAATGATAACGATGGGTTTGTTGAATTATTAAAAGCTCCTAAAAGAGGTGAATTTGTGTCGGGACCATCGTAAATATAAAGTGTATCTGATGGATGGATATGAGCATTAGAAAAGTAAATTTGAATTTTAGGGTTTGCTGGATCATCTGAACAAAATGTTGCAGTATAATCTTCGTTGGACGAGTAGCCGCTCGTCGGAGGTTGGCCTCAACAATGTGTAAAATGTCCACCGCTATCAGAAAATAATCCGTTACAAGTTGGAATAGTCATTCCGTTAATTGAGTCCATAGGCATGGCTCCTGAAGGGGTTTGTGACAATAGATTTCCCGATATTGCTAAAGCAATAAAAAGTAATAAGTTTCTCATAGTCTTAATTTGTTATTCTACTGTAAGTTAAAGACTTATTTTCTTTAAAAAGGTTGCCCAGTAAATCAGGTTTATTTTGAGAGTAATATATATGAAGAGGTTCTGAAATTTAAAGATGAAAAAATATTATTCCATGATCAAAGTCTCCGAGGTAGCAAAATGGTAACAAATTTTTATTATTGAATAATAGTGTTCATATAATTATAGTTTGAAGATAAATTAATAAAAAAAACAGGCTTGCGAAAGTTAACATTGATAATAATTCTATACTTTAGCTTAAATATTTAGAGAGGACGAAACTGGTGTTTCAGCTGGTCTTCAAAACCAGTAGCAGACAGATAAAACTGGCTGTGGCAGGTTCGATCCCTGCCCTCTCTGCAATTCTCAGAGAAAACTTAATTTACAAAATATGCCTCAATCTTTAGAGTTTCAAAAAATACCTGCGGTAGATAAATTACTCAATCACAAAGATATAAAATTAGAAATGCTTGAAAATAATCATGCGTTAGTAGTTTTCTGTGCACAAAAAGTAATAGATGGAATTAGAAAGGAGATAAAAAAAGGTAAAGTTTGTCCGGATCTTTCTGTTATTATTAAAGAAATAAAAAAAGAACTCAATAATATCTCTAGAGCTAATTTAAAAAGAGTTGTTAATTCTTCTGGAATCATTATTCACACTAATTTAGGTCGTGCTCCTTTTGGTCATCAATTGATAGACGATGCTCTACACAATATCGAGAAATATAATAACCTTGAATTTGATTTGAAGAAGGGAAGTCGAGGACATCGCGACTCTCATGTTTCAGAAATATTAAAATATCTGACTGGGGCAGAAGATGTTGTGGTTGTTAATAATAACGCAGCAGCAGTAATGTTGATTTTACGAACTTTGTCGAAAGAGAAAGAAGTCGTGGTTTCGAGAGGAGAGTTGATTGAGATAGGTGGAGCCTTTCGTGTCCCAGATATTATTGAGGCTTCTGATTGTAAAATGGTCGAGGTTGGGACAACTAATAAAACTAAATTATCCGATTACGAAAAAGTAATAAACGAAAATACAGCGATTCTTTTAAAAACACATAAGTCAAATTACTCTATCAAAGGCTTTACGGCTGAGGTATCTTTAGAGGATTTAAGTGCATTAGGGAAAAAGAATCATATTCCCGTAGTTTTTGATATTGGTTCGGGCTTATTAAAAAGAATTAATCACCCAGCATTAGACGAGGAACCAGACGTTAAACAAGCCCTTGCTTCAGGAGTCGATTTACTTTGCTTTAGTGGTGATAAACTTTTAGGAGGACCGCAAGCTGGAATTATTGTAGGTAAAAAAGAATATGTTTCTCAAATAAAAAAGGAGCCAATGATGAGGGCTTTGAGAGTTGGGAAAGCGACCCTTACGCTTTTAGAAAGTGCTGCTCGTAATTATTTGAACGAAGATAAATTATTTGAAAATAATATTTTCTTTAAAACGTTAAGACAGTCCGATGAGGTATTAAAAGTTAAAGCTAAAAAATTACAATCGATGTTAGTGGCTGAGAAAATTGACTGTACTATTGTCGATAGTATTGGTCAATTTGGAGGCGGAACTTTGCCCGATAAAGAACTTAAAAGTTATGCAGTAAAATTACGCATTGACGAGAACAATCAAAAGCGGTCAAAAATTGCAGAACGTATTTATCATCAATTATTAGATCAAGAGATTCCTATATTAAGTATTCTGAAAAGTGCGAATATTTATTTCGATATTCTTACTGTAGACGAAAATGAAATGGAAATAATTGGCTCAGAACTTGCAAAAATAATTCAACAATGAAACACATAATATTAGGAACGGCAGGTCATGTTGACCATGGAAAAACAAGTTTAATAAAAGCCTTAACTGATATAGATTGTGATACGCATAAAGAGGAAAAAGAACGAGGAATAACCATTAATTTAGGTTTCTCACATTTAGATTTACCTTCAGGCAACTCTTTAGGAATTATAGATGTCCCAGGTCATAAGGATTTTATCAATACCATGATTTCTGGAGTGGGAAGTATCGATATTGCTTTGTTAGTAATTGCAGCCGATAGCGGAATAATGCCTCAAACTTTAGAACATCTTAATATTATTCGAACTTTAGGTATTGATAAAATAATAGTGGCGCTAAATAAATCAGATTTGGTAGATGCCGATATTTTAGAATTGGCTTCGGATGAAATAAAAGAATTATTTGTTCAACAAAATCTCAATCAGCCTTCTATTATATCTGTTTCTGCAGTATCTAAAGAGGGTATTAAAGACTTAATATCAGAGATAGAAAAGCAAAGTTTAACTGTAAAGCCTAAAACTGTAGGCCCTGTTTTTAGGATGTTTGTTGATAGATTGTTTACTATTAAAGGTTTGGGGTCGATAGTTACAGGGTCGGTTTTGTCGGGGCAGGCTAAACTTGGTGAACAAATTTATTTATTGCCAAATGTTAAGGATAAATACAAAATTAAGAGTATCCAAAGGCATGGGAATTCCGTGGATGTGGCTTTTGCAGGAGATAGAGCCGCTATGAATCTGTCGGGGATTAAGAAAGAGAACTTACAAAAAGGTTCTGTATTGACTAATAAAGTTTTAGAATCTACCAATTTGATAGATGCTAATTTGACAGTTTTCGATGAAAAAACAGAACTTAAAATATGGTCTACAGTTATTTTTTATTCTGGAACATTTGAGAGTTTGGCGAAAGTTCATCTTCTAAATAAAGATGCCATAAAGAAAGGCGAAGATGCAATTGTTCAGATTCACTTAGAAAAATCTGCGGTACTTTTGAATAAAGATAAATTTATTATTCGTAAATCATCGGCAGATCGGACTATTGGTGGCGGATTAATTATTGATGTTCTGCCTCTTCATCATAAGAAAAGAACAGAAAGATTAATTCATCAATTAGAGAGAATTAACCAACAAATTCTTTTAGGAAATAAATTAATAGAACAAATAGAATTTGAATTAGGGAAAGATCACTTACCTATTTATTTAAAAGATTTAATCGATAAAATTAATAATACAGAATCTGATATTAGAGAGGTGGTAGAATCTTCTGAAAATGTTCATGTATTTTCAATTTCGGGCGAATCTGTACTTATTTTAACAAGCGATAAACAGTTTTATAAGAATGAAATTAATAGTGAATTAGAAGCTTATCATCGGAAATACTATTTGCTTGAAGACGGAATTAGTACTAATTTCTTTTCAGGGAAGTTTAATTTTTCGAAGAATCAATTGGGCAAAAAGTTTATAGAGTTCTTACTCTTAGAAATGCTTTCGGAAGGAACCTTAAAGAAAGTCGGCAGTACATGGTCTAAAACTAGTCATAAAATAGTTTTGGATGATGATTTGAAACAAAAAATAGGCTGGTTAGAAAAAAAATATTTTGATTATCAGCTTCAATTACCAGTTATTAAGGATATTGAAATTGAAGCAAGAGAAAGGAAAGTTTCTAAAGATGAATTTAAAATGTTTCTGAAATACCTGATGGATCAACAACGGTTAATAAAGTTTCAAGATAATTATATTCATGTTGATATTTTTGAAAAAGTAAAGTTGGTAACAAAGAAAGAGCTTGAGCAAAAGATTCAGGGGATAAATCTTAGTGAATTTCGTCAATTAACAACATGTACTAAAAAAATGATTCCTATTTTAGTTGGCTTACTAGAAGAACAGAAACTAATAGATATAAAGGTAGAGGGAACGCATACGATTATGCAATTGAAGAAGAATGAACGCCAAAAATAAATCGTTTTTTTTATTAAACCTTAGAGCATAAAAAAGACCTACATTTCTGTAAGCCTTGTTATTAGTAGTCGGGGTGGCGAGATTCGAACTCACGATCCCCTGCTCCCAAAGCAGGTGCCTTAACCGGACTGGGCCACACCCCGAATTGATTTCTCAATTGCGAGTGCAAATATAAAGATTATTTCTGAACTGAAACAAGTCTTTTGTATAAAAATTTATTTCCTGTTAGAAATTGTTTGTTTTGTTTTGAATTGAATTTTGTAATATGTTGAAAATGTGTATTATATGTGGTTGTTCAGATGGTATATTTATTAAAGTTTCTGTTTTTTTAAGGGATATTATATAATCAAAAAATACAGCTCTTTTTCGAACTCTAAGCGTAAATAAATTGTTTGAGTCAAGCCATTTATTTTCTGAAACTTACAAGGCTCAAAAAGAAAAAGGGGAGCTGTTTTTAAACAACTCCCATCAAACAGGTCGGGGTGAGAAGATTCGAACTTCCGATCTCTGGTCCCCCAGACCAGCGCTTTAACCGGACTAAGCTACACCCCGAATGATTTAACAAAAGTAAATATTTTATTTTTACAATAAAGAATATATTTTTACTAATTTCTTGTATTTTCGCAAAAAAGAAACAATGTATATATTTATTGCTGTACTGATTACGATTGTTTGGGGAAGTACTTTTTTTATTGTTAAAGATACCGTAGCCAATGTAAATGAATTTTATATTGTCTTTATTCGAAATATTATTGCCGCTATTTTAATATTTCTGTATGCCCTTTATAAAAAGAAGATTAAGCTTTTTCAGTCTAAATCCATTGCATACGGAGCGATAATAGGATTTTTTTTATCTCTAACTTATACCAGTCAAACTATTGGATTAAAGTTTACTTCAAGTGGTCATAGTGCTTTTATCACTGGGTCTGCTGTTATTGTGGTCCCGTTTATCCTTGCTATTCTTTTTAAACAGAGTATCCGAAGTATAGAGCTAATAACGACTTTTCTTGTTATTTTAGGAATATTTTTATTAACCTATGACGTTGAGACTTCTATAAATATTGGAGATGTAATCACGATTGTCACTCTTTTTGCCTATGCTTTTCATATTGTATCATCGAGCCATTTTGTAAATAAAGTGGATGTGCTTTCGTTGATTACTTTTCAGTTTGTATGGTCCGCTATTTTTAGTTTGATTGCTTTGTTGATATTTGGTGAAATTAATTTCAATATAAGTTTCGTAGATTGGAATATGATGCTTTATTTGGGGGCGATTGGAACCTTATTCTGCTATTTTGCTTCGGTTTGGGTATTAAAATATATAAGTGCCGTAAAACTAATTGTTATCTTTGCTCTTGAGCCCGTTTTCGCAAGTATTTTTGCATATGTTTTTGCGGGAGAGACTTTGAGTTTAAGAGAAATAATAGGCTCGTTAATTATTATTGGGAGTATTATTTATTATCAATTAAAAGATTCAAAATAACAATCAAAATTACTTTTCAAAGAAGTTATTTATTTTTCTGAAAACTAAGATATATCTTTGCTGAAAACGAAAAAATTAAATTTAGTGATATGAAAAATCTTGCAACTGTATTATCTAGTTTGTCCTTGATAGGTGTAATTGTTTTATTTGTAATTGTATTTCAATCCAAAAAAGAAGAAATAGACGTTAATTCTGATGAGTTAGTTCTTCAAGATTCAACAAATACAGAAATCGAGAAAAGAGAAGCAACTGGTCGATTAGCCCTAATCGATGTGCAACGAATTACTAATGAATACGGCTATTACAAAGAAATAGTAGAAAAGTTACAAAATAAACAAAAGCGTGCAGAAGCAGAATATACAAGAAAGGCTCAAGCATTTCAGAAAGAATATGAAACATATATGAAAAAGGCTCAGATGGGAAGCTTTTTATCGCAAGAAAGTCAACAACAACAAGAAATGGAACTTCGGTCTAAACAAGAAAATTTATCAAATTTAGAGCAGAATTTAAGTCAGAAGCTCCAAGCAGAAATGCAACAATTAGATGCTCAAGCTACAGATACTATTATGAGTTATTTGAAGAAATTTAATTTAGATGCTAAATACGATTTGATATTAAATTCGGCCACTATCTTAGATCCTGGAGTTACTGAAGATGTTACAGATACTATTTTGCATATTTTAAATACACAGTACGAGTTACAAAAGCCTGTTTCTAAAACAAAGTAGGCGTAGAATAATATGCGTGCTACCAAAAAGTATTTGTCTAAATTACAAGAGCCTCTGATAGAGGAGAGACCGAGTTCATTGTTATCAATTGTAGTGACAATTCCCGCATATAATGAGGCGGAAACTATCAAAAGTATTGATGCGTTATTAGATTGCGATCATCCCAAAGGAGCAGTTGAAGTACTTGTTAATATTAATTATTCGGAGACGGTAAGCGGTTGCTCAAAGAAATTCAATAAAGCTTCTTTTCAGGTATTAGAAAACTATGCAAAAATAAAATCGACCGATAATTTTAGGATATATATATTGTTTTTTCCAAATCAAGATTCAAAAATTGCAGGAGTTGGATGGGCGAGAAAACAATTGATGGACGAGGCTTTTCGTCGCTTATTGGGGGCTCAGAATGAGGATGGAATAATTACGGGTTTCGATGCAGACTCATCTTGTCAGAAGAATTATTTGGTGGCTTTGGAAGATTTTTTTGAATCAAAACCTAGAGCAACAGGTTGCTCCATAAAGTTTGAACATAATATATCGGGCGATAAATTTTCTTTAGAAATTTATCAAGCCATTATTTTATATGAACTACACCTACGTTATTTTATCAATGCTCAGAAATTGATTGGAACACCTTCTGCATTTCAGACGGTGGGGTCGTCCTTTGCCGTGAAAGCAAAACATTATGCCGCAGTAAATGGAATGTCGCCAAAGAAAGCAGGCGAAGATTTTTATTTTCTTCAGAAAGTTATTGCTTTAGGCCATTTTTATCAATTAAATACAACTTGTGTTTATCCTTCATCACGAATATCGAATCGAGTGGGCTTTGGTACTGGGCCTTCGGTTGGTGAAATATCGCAGAATGGTAAAAAATTAACTTATAATTATAAATCTTTTAAAGAAATAAAAAAGTTATTTGATTTATTGCCAAGTATATATGAAAAAGATTTTCATCCCGAAGATTCGGGTTTAGCAGAGTTGTTTATCGATTATCTTATTAAGCAGAAAATTGAACAAGTAGTTAGAAATTTGAAAAAGAATAATAAATCTTTTGAGCGATTTAAAGCTGCTTTTATGCAATGGTTTGGTGGTTTTCAGATTTTAAAAGTGTTAAATATTTTGAGACAAACAGAATTCTTTCAAGATTTAGATGTCGTCAGTCAAGTAAATGAGTTAGGATTAATAAATAAAAGTGATAGTGCTTTACAATTGTTAAATCAAATCAGAGTGTTCGATGCGTCGGTTTAGAGTCACTGTTTATACATCCACATCATCTATAAAAGCACCTTTTTCAGAAACTAAATATATATTCTTATTAGGATTAATAGCTTGTTGTGTTTTCCAAAATTGTAGGTTCTTTGCAGAATGAGAAGAATCGATAATAATAGTTTTTGCAGAAAAATACAAGTCTAATTCTGAGAGATCTATTTGAGTGTTATTCCCAATAATTAGATAATCTAAAGGAAGTTTTGTGGCCTCGAATTTCGATAAAACTGTTTTGTCCTTAACATATAAAATTCGTTTGTCGAAAAATTGGAAAAATTGATTTTTAATAAAAAAATTAGGATCCTGTATTTTTAAAATATGGCTCAAATTATATTTGCTATTGAGTTGTTTGGTTTCGATAAATTTTTCTTGCTCTAGCCCTAAACTAAGCCAGTTTTGTTTAATATTGTAGTCTTTTTGTTTAGCATCATTCTTTAGAGAGCTAATTAAAATATTATCTGTTCCATTAATTAAATTTATTGCGGTAAAGCCCTTGATATCGTAGATAATTATTTCTTTTTGATTTTGTTTATTGATAATTAGATAATTGCTATAAACGGAGAACCCAAGAATTAATAAACCTAAAATAAATGAGTGTTTAAAATTGACTTTATAAATTAGAAGCATTATGGCCAAGATGATTAGCACTAGAATAGTTAATTGTATTTCATCAATGAAAAGATTTTTACTTAAAGAATATGGCCAACTTTCAATTTCTCCGATTAAGAAATTCTGAAAACGAATAATTTGACTTAATACCGAAGCTAAGAATTGTGCTATTACTGATATGCTTAAACTTGCGAAGAATAATATACTTAACCAAATAATGATTGTTGCTAATGGAATAACAATGAAATTGCTAAAAAGAAAATAATTAGGAAACTGATGGAAATAAAAAATAGTTATAGGGAAAGTTCCTATTTGTGCAGCTATACTAACGCTACTCAAACCCCAAATCCATTTCCATATTAGATTCTTTATGGGTATTAATTGGTAAATGATAGGTTGAAAATAAACAATACTTATCACTGCCGAATAACTTAATTGGAAACTTAGATCGAATAGTAAAAAAGGATTGAAAAGAAGAAGAATGAAGGCCGATGCGAAAATAGAATTGTAAATATTCCCTCTTTTATTCATGGCTTGTCCTAAAGCAATAAAGCTGAACATAAGTGATGCCCTTAAAACAGATGGAGCCGCACCTGTAAGCAATGCGAAAAACCAGATAGATAAAAAGGTAAGAATAAAACGTGTTATACGAGCCGATTTCTTTTTTCCAAGAAATTTTAATATTTGGCTAACAATCATAAAAATAATTCCAACATGTAAACCACTTACCGCTAATACATGAATGGCACCACTTGCAGCATACGACTTTTGAATATTGTAATCTAAATTACTTTTGTATCCAAGAGTTAATGCTGATAATACCGAAAGCTCGTTATCTTTAATACCATAATCTTTATATTTCTGAAATAGGAATTGCCTGAGGCTAGAAATTTGGTTAATATCGAACCACGATTTTTTTATATTTATTATATTCCAATGTTTTGATTTTAGAAAAGTTTGTTGCGATATCAGATGAAAAAATAAATAACGTTTGTAATTGAAGACTTCAGGATTCTTATTTGTTTTTATTTCTTTAAATTCGGGTTCAAATTGTATGTAATCCCCTTTTTTAAGTTTTAGAGATAAGCTATCTTTTTCTATCATAAGAAGACTTTTCCCTTGGCTTTCTTCAAGTTTATCTTGTCCTCTAATAGCAATAATTTCTAAATTTGTTTTTACAAAATTATCATAAATTTTAGGCGCTTTTGTAATTTCTCCAATAACAAATATGTTTTGCTTTTGATTCGTATTTCGAGCTTTATTTTTACTCAACCCAGCTTTATACATGCCAAGTATAATAATAAACGCTAAAAATGTTAATCCGAAATATGGAATTAATTGGATTCTTTTATGAGTGATAATATGAGAAACTATTAGAATAACAAACCCAATTAGGATGGTGGAAAGATGGATTCTAAAATCAGTAAATGTTGAAATTATTATTCCTAATGCAAGAGCTGTAAATAATTTTATATAAGGGATGCTAGAAAACATTCAAGAGTTATTTTGGTTAACCGAAGTTAATCAATTTTTTTCTAAATTTCTATAGCTTTTTCAAAAAAGCTTTTCTTGTTAATCTGTTATCAAACATAAGTACTGTAAAATCTTGTTTGTTGAGCTTAATTGGTTTGATTTTTGCTTAAAATGCTTTTTAAACTAAAAATTTAGGGTTGTTTTGATGAAAAAGCACTATTTATTACTATTGCTGTGGCTTGGATTAGTTAATGTATACGCACAAAAGGTAATCGTAAAAGACGCTCAGACAGGGAATTCTATTTCCAATGTTTTTGTTTTCTCACAATGTAAATCTGCCTTAACAGATATTGACGGCACTTTCGATATTACAGGTTTTTGTGAAGATTCTACAATTACTTTTCAACACGCTTCTTATATCTTGCAGACTCTTAAAGTTAATAATATTAAATCCGATACAACATTGGAGGTTTTGTTAATACCAGATATTTTCAATATTCAGGAAGTTGTAGTAGCAGCGAGTAAATGGAACGAAGAGCATAGAGAAGTCCCTTTAGTTATTGATAAAATAATGGCTCAGAAAGCACGAATTTATTCTCCACAGACTTCTGCCGATTTGCTGTCGGCTAACTCTAAAGTATTTGTACAAAAAAGTCAACTAGGAGGGGGAAGCCCTATGATAAGAGGCTTTTCTGCAAATAGAGTTTTGTTAGTGGTCGATGGTGTTAGACTTAATAATGCAATATATCGAGGTGGGAATTTACAAAATGTATTATCGATAGATGTTAATTCTGTTGATAATGTAGAGGTTATTTTTGGACCAGGATCGGTTATGTATGGTAGCGATGCCTTAGGGGGCGTGATGAGTTACTCCACTTTGCATCCAGAATTTTCGGACAGTTTAGTTAAAACCAAAACTAATGCTATGATGCGTTATTCTTCGGCAAATAATGAAAAAACAGGAAGTGCATCATTAAAGATTTTGTCTAAAAAGTGGTCTAGTGTTACTTCTTTATCGAATAGCTATTTTGGTGATTTACGAATGGGGAGTGTTGGACATCCATCTTACGATAGGCAATTTTATGTATTAAATAATGGAAAGCAGGATTCTGTAGTTAATAATAGGGATAGAAATATACAAGTTGGTTCCGCATATTCTCAGTTCAATATTTTACAAAAAGTAGCTTACAAACCCAATAGGAATTGGCAATTAGATTATAATTTTTATTATTCTCAAGCCTCAGATGTCCCTCGTTACGATAGGCTTATTCAAATAAAAAATAACATGCCTAAATATGCCAATTGGTATTATGGACCACAAAAATGGTTGATGAATTCATTAATCGTTTCTAATCATAAACACAATATTTTATACGATGAATTAAAAGCAACCATTGCGTATCAGAATTATCAAGAAAGTCGTCATAAAAGGAAATTGAACAAAGATATCTTAAACCAACAATTGGAAGAAGTAAATATGGCTTCTGTGAATATAGATTTATACAAAAGAGTAGGTTGTAGCAATACTATTTACTATGGAGTAGAAGGCTTATTTAATCTTGTTGGGTCGAATGCTAATAATCTAAATATATATGATAATACGAAAACAGATGCGCCCTCACGATACCCTGATGGATCAAAATATTATTCAGGTTCGGCTTATTTAACCGATAAATATTATATTTCTGAGAAATGGATTGCTAACGCAGGAATTAGAATGAATTATAGTTCTGTTTTTGCAGAATTTAGTAAAGTCTATCATAATTTCCCCTACGAAAATGCAAACAATCAAAATACAGCTTTGAGTGGAAATATGGGCTTGGTTCTTTTACCTAATATGACTTCTAAAATATCAATTAATTTATCATCGGGTTTTAGAGCTCCAAATGTAGATGATTTAGCCAAAGTATTCGATTCGGGAATGGGGACTATTGTAGTTCCAAATCCAGATTTGAAACCCGAGCAAGTATATAATATTGATTTAACGTTTGAAAAACACCTTTGGAAAAAATTTCATATATTAATTAATGGTTTTTATTCTTATTTAGACAAAGCAATGGTTGTCTCAGATTATTCTTTTGCTGGGCAAGATTCTATTATTTACGACGACGAGATGTCGAAAGTATTGGCCGTAACCAATAAAGATTTTGCTAAGATTTATGGCGTACAAGCAGGAGTAGATTGGAGATTTTATAAAAACTTTATATTTAAAACATCGGCAAATTATACCAAAGGGCATGATAGTCAAGGATATGCGATTAGACATGTAGCACCGTTTTTTGGGTCTACACATATAATTTATGATAATTCTAAATTAATTGTAGATGTTTATTCTAATTATAATGGACGAATAGTGTACGACGATTTAGCGCAAACAGAAAGAGTGAAGACGCATATTTATGAGGAGGATAAGAATGGATTGCCTTATGCCCCCGAATGGCAAACTTATAATCTGAAGTTTTCGTATAGAATAAATTCAATCTTTTCAGTTACGACGGGAATCGAGAATATCTTTGATGTTCGTTATCGTCCGTATTCTTCAGGAATTGCAGCGCCAGGGCGTAATTTTATTATTAGTTTACGATTAAGTTCCTTTTAATCTCATTTGAGATAATTAATTTTCTGTTGCTTGCGTTTAATTAGTTCTTTATTACTCTTCGTAGACTCAGCCATAAGGATATTGATTTTTTTTTTGGATTATCATTTTCTTAATTTCTGTTTTATTCTATCTTTGGAAAAGAAATAAAAACTACAAAAATAATGGTTAAATATAAAAGAATTCTTTTAAAATTAAGTGGTGAATCTCTAATGGGGACTAAGTCTTTTGGAATAGATGAGCAACGTTTGTCAGAATATGCAGAACAAATAAAAGAAGCTCAGGCTTTAGGTGTTCAAATTTCTATTGTAATAGGGGGAGGAAATATTTTTAGAGGAATTAGTGGTAGTGCGGTTGGATTTGACAGAGTTAAAGGAGATTCTATGGGAATGTTAGCAACGGTAATAAATGGTTTGGCTTTAAGTTCTGCTTTGGAACAAGTTGGCTGTAAAACTAAAGTATTAACAGCCATTCGAATGGAACCAATAGGAGAATTTTATAGTAAACAAAAAGCCGTTGATTATATGGAACAAGGCTATATTGCTATTCTTACAGCAGGTACAGGAAATCCTTATTTTACAACAGATACAGGATCGTCGCTTCGGGGAATAGAAATTGAGGCCGATGCCATGTTTAAAGGAACAAGGGTAGATGGCGTTTATACGGCCGATCCAGAAAAAGACCCCACAGCAACCAAATACGATGAAATTACGTTTGCTGAGGTTTATAAACAAAATTTAAAAATTATGGATTTAACAGCTACAACGATGTGTATGGAAAATAATTTGCCCATTGTTGTTTTTGATATGGATACTAAAGGGAATCTTAAAAAGGTTCTTTCTGGAGAAAATATTGGTACTTTAGTTAAGAATTAACTATTTTTATAATTAAACATTACAGAAAAGTAAATAATAAAAAATATTAATAAAGATGCAAGAGGATATTCAATTTATTTTAGATACAGCCGAGGAATCGATGAGTGGTTCTATTAGTCATTTAGAAAATGAATTAACTGGAATTAGAGCAGGTAAAGCTAGTTCAAAAATGATTATTTCTGTTATGGTTGATTATTATGGAACAGATACTCCAATCTCGCAAGTGGCAAATATTAGTACTCCAGATGCTAGAACAATTGCAATACAGCCATGGGAGAAGAATATGATTGGACCTATCGAAAGAGCTATTATTAATTCAAATTTAGGATTTAATCCAGATAATAATGGTGAGGTTATTAGAATAAATATTCCTGCATTAACAGAAGAAAGACGTAGAGATTTAACTAAACAAGTACACGCTGAAGGCGAAAATGCAAAAATTAGTGTTCGAAATGCAAGACGCGATGCAATAGATGAACTAAAGAAAATGCAGAAAAATGGTTTATCAGAAGACTTAGAAAAAGACGGTGAATCTGAGGCACAGAAATTAACCGATAAATATTATAAATTAATAGAAGAACAAATTTCTGATAAAGAAAAAGATATTATGACCATATAAATATTACCGTTATAAACTAATCATTAAAGACTGTTTCAGAAAAATATCATAGATTCTGAAGCAGTTTTTTTATTTAGATCATTAATACATCAAAGATAATTCTACTTATTGATAGGTAAATTAGCAAACCCATAATATCGTTCACCGTAGTGATAAAAGGACCGGTTGCTAGAGCTGGGTCAATTTTGTATTTGTCTAAAATTAATGGAACAAGCGTGCCGAAAAGACTTGCAAATATGATTACAGAAAAAAGAGCTAAACTTACCGAAAGAGTTAAAGCATACGAATCACTAAAAAAGTGATTGTAGATAAAAATTAATATCGATAAACTTATTCCGTTAAGAAGGGCTACCATAAGTTCTTTGCTCAAACGAGAAAAGACACCACCTTTTGAAATAGAATGATTTGCAAGACCTTGTACGATAATCGACGAAGATTGAACCCCAACATTTCCGCCCATAGCAGCAATAAGAGGAAGAAATAAAGCAATACCTGCGTATTTTGCAATATCGCCTTCAAAATAACCAATAACCCAAGCTCCAATTATTCCTCCCATAAGACCAATAAGCAACCAAGGAAAACGGGCTCTACTTAATTTATATACACTATCGTCCGATTCTACATCTTCGGTGATACCCGAAATCATTTGATAATCTTTTTCGGCTTCTTCTTGAATAACATCAACCACATCGTCAATAGTAATTCTCCCTTTCAATCTACCGATACTATCTACAACAGGCAAGGCAACAAGATCATATTTTTTCATGATTTTAGCTACTTCAATTTCTGGAGTGTCCGTTTTTACAGAAATAATTTCTTTGTTGGCAAGTGAGCTTATTAATGATTTTTCGGAATTAAGTAATAATTTCTTTAAGGATAATGTTCCAACAAGAACGCCTTTATTGTCGACTACATAAATATAATATATTTCATCAACGGTTTCGGCTTGATTTCTTAATTCAATTAGACATTTAGTTATAGATAAGTCTTGATTAATAGCGACTAATTCTTTAGCCATAAGTCCTCCGGCTGTATCATCTTCATATGATAAGAGGTCGACAATATCGCCAGCTTGCTCGTGATCTTTTATATGCGAAAGGACTTCTTCTTGACGTTTTTCTGACATTTCTCCTAAAACATCGGCCGCATCGTCCGAGTCCATTTCTTCGATAAATTGCTTGGCAACAATTTCGCTTGGTAGGGCATTTAAGAACTTCTCGCTATCATCTTCGTCGAGTTCAGCGATAACATCAGCTGCTTTTTCTTTGTCGAGTAGAAGATATAAAAATTTAGCCTCCTTAACATTTAGTTTATCATAAATCTCGGCTATGTCAGCCGCATGAAGTTTGCCCAAAACCTCAATGGCTTTTTGCTCGTTCTTTTCTTGAATGATTTGACGTAAGGAGTCAACAAAATTCTTTGATAATTCAAAAATCTGAGTTCCATGTTGTTTGTTATCTGTCATATCATTATGTGTTAGAAATTATTTGGGGACTAATGTATCAAAGATACACCAAAAAAAGCAGTCTAAAAATAAGGCTCATTGCGATGTAATTGATAAAGAATAAGGAATTCTTATGGCTCGTAATGGCACAGTTTAGACTGCTTTTTGATTTATTTTTCTAGTGAGCGAGAAAAGGGATGCTTAGAATCGTTCGCACATAGAAAAGTGGAAATCACCTTCGATTTTAGCGTTATCGTTGCTATCCGATCCGTGAACCGCATTTTCGCCAAGAGAGGTAGCAAACTTTTTACGGATAGTTCCTTCTTCAGCGTCGGCTGGATTAGTAGCTCCAATTAATTTTCTGAAATCTTCAACTGCATTATCTTTTTCTAGAATAGCAGCGACAATAGGACCAGAAGTCATAAAATCAACTAATTCGCCATAAAAAGGTCGCTCTTTATGAACTTCGTAGAATAATTCTGCTTGTTTTTTTGTTAATTGGGTATATTTCATTGCTTTAATAACAAAACCAGCCTCGTTAATCATAGCCAAAATGGGACCAATATGATTGTTTTTAACTGCGTCTGGTTTAATCATTGTTAAAGTTCGATTACTTGCCATAATTAAAATTCTTTAAGTGTTAATAATATTGAATAATGTATCTTCGCTGATACATTTGCAAAAATAGTAAATGTCTATTGGAATTAAGAATGAAAAATGGAAAAGTTAAAATTGGTTTAGGAAAAACAGTTGTTTTAGGTTTGAGCGGAGGTGTAGATAGTCTAGTGTCCGCAATCTTGCTAAAAGCACAATCATATAGAGTGATAGCCTGTTCGTTTAAGCTATGGAATAATGAGGCGAGTATTGAAAACGCTAGAAATTTAGCACGGAAATTAGAAATAGAGTTTAAGGTGTTAGATATTACTAAGTCTTTTAAGAATAAGATAGTGGATCCTTTTATCGCTGATTATTTGGGAGGGGAAACGCCTAATCCTTGCGTGTGGTGCAATAATGAAATTAAAGCTTATTATTTACATCAAGAGATGATTAATTCTGGAGCAGATTTCTTTGCAACAGGGCATTATATTCGGATTTCTAAAATTAATAAGCATTATTTTATTCATAAGGGTAAAGATCCTGCTAAAGATCAATCTTATTTTCTTTGGAATGTTAGAGAAAAATATTTGCAGTATTGGTTGACTCCTCTGGGCGGATATTTAAAAACAGAAGTAAAGCAAATTGCAATCGATTATAAAATGGGTTTCTTGGCTCATAAGAAAGAGAGTATGGGAGTTTGTTTTATTGGAGGTTCTGGTTATCATCAGTTTATCAACGAATATAAAACCAAGGGAACTAAAATTAATGAAGGAAATATTGTCGATAACAACAATAAAGTTTTGGGCAAACACAAAGGCACTGCATTTTATACTATTGGTCAGAAAAAAGGATTAAATCTTGAAGATAAAAAATTGACGGTGGTGGATATTGATGCAAAAAGTAATATAATAAAAGTTGCTTACGATTCCGATCTCAATTGTAAAGAGTTTGTGGCTTACGATTATTATTTTATTAATAAAGAAGATATAAAAAATCCAGAATTAACGGTTTGGGTAAGAGGAATTGGGCGCAATCCCGAAGGGTTTTGTCGGGTAGAAATAATAGATGGTTCTATCATTAACATTGCGTTAGATGGTATTGCATGGGCTTTAGCTGCAGGTCAGCCTATTGCTTTTTATATACAGAACCGATTAGTTGGTGGAGCTTATATTAAATGAATATTATACATATGAATATGGTTAAATAAATATTTTATTTAGCTTTGCATCTAAATTTAAAAAATATATAAAAATGAAAAAAAATTTATTGTTAGTTGTAATTAGTGTTATGACTATGAATTTTGCCTTTTCTCAGGCTCCAATAACAAAAGGAGACAAACAGGTGAATTTTGGATTTGGAAATAATGGAGCCGCTGGATTCCGTTCGAATGGGATTTATGTAGGTATGGATTACTGCATTATGGATGATTTAACAATTGGAGGTAAACTTGGTATAAATCATTGGGGAGGAGATGGTTACTCACTAACAATCCTTAGCCCAACTATTATTGCAGATTACCATTTTAATACTCTGATAGGTATTCCTTCTCAGTTCGATTTTTATGCAGGTGCAGATTTGGGTATGCCTTTTTATTTTGGAGTGGGTTCTGGTACTGGAGACTTCGATTTAGGAACACATGTTGGTGGAAGATGGTATTGGAATGAAAAATGGGGCGTAAATCTAGAATTAGGTTTAGGAATCCTTTCTGGAGGAAACGGAGCTCAATTAGGCGTATCAATGAAATTATAGTTAAGAATAAAAATATATTATTTGAAGAGGCCTATTTATCTTAGGTCTCTTTTTTTTGTTTTTTAGATTCAGAGAACAAAATTGAAAACAAAACCTTATTTTTGTGTAAACAATAGTAATTTAATGATTCAAGCTTTTATTTCTATTCGAATTTTAGATGTCTTCGATATTTTTTTGGTAGCACTCTTGTTGTACCAAATTTATCAGTGGATAAAAAGTTCTGTTGCCATTAATATTTTTGTGGGAATGTTTGCTCTTTATTTATTCTGGCTTTTGGTTAAGGCCCTTAAAATGCAACTTCTGACTACCATCTTAGGACAGTTTATGGGAGTAGGAGTGCTTGCTCTTATTATTGTGTTTCAGCAAGAAATACGTCGGTTTTTTTTACATATTGGATCTAAATATTTTTCTAAAAACTCTCGGCTTTTTATTGATTACTTGAATCATGATGATTTGATTAATTCTGAAGATAATTATTCGAATGAAATAATTAAAGCGTGTTTTGCCTTATCTAAAACAAAAACAGGTGCTCTTATTGTGTTATCAAATAAATCAGAATTAAGTGCTTTTACCGATACAGGTGATGTGATTAATTCCGAGATTAATAATAATTTAATTCAAACTATCTTTTTTAAAAATACTCCACTACACGATGGGGCAATGATTATTATCAGAAATAAGATAGTAGCAGTTCGTTGTACGCTGCCCATAAACAACGATTTAAAATTACCATCGAAGTATGGAATGCGACACTTATCAGCAATGAGTATGCATTACCAAACCAATACACTTATTATTTTGGTCTCAGAAGAAACAGGAGCTATTTCCTATGTTTGGGATGGGCAGCTTAGAACCATTAATTCTGAAGAAGAATTTAGATCCATTTTCAGCTTCGACTTTTAAGAATATTATATAATGAATTTACAATTTTTATCACCAAATTGGTTGTGGGCACTTTCGTTAATTGCGATTCCAATTATTATTCATTTATTTAATTTTAGAAGATATAAAGTTGTTTATTTCACCAATGTTCATCTTCTTAGAGAACTTAAAAAAGATAATCAATCTAAAACTAATTTGCGAGAATGGTTAATCCTTTTGTCAAGAATTTTACTTATTGTTTTTCTTGTTCTAGCTTTTGCCGAGCCGATATTATTAGATAGTTCGACAGTGAAAAATAACGCTCAGAATACCGATTTAATTATTATTATTGATAATTCTTTTAGTATGAGTGCCGAAGGAAGAGAAGGAATTTTGCTTGAGCAGGCTAAGAATAAAACACTGAATATTATTTCTGCTTATCCAGCATCGACTAAAGTCATGTTATTAACGAGCGATTTATCTGCTAAGCAGTTGATATATAAGACTAAAGAAGAAAGCGTTTCGGAGCTTAGCCAGATTAAGGTTTCGGCATTTTCTATTCCCATACAAAATGTTGAGAATGTGATGAAAGGAAGAGTTGAAGTAGGAAATCAGCATCATTTATATATATTCTCAGATTTTCAGAAAAGTGGATTTGAGGCTCTAAAACTTGATAGTACTTATAGTGTTTCACTCATCCCTTTGGGTGCAAATACTAGTGAGAATATGGTTCTTGATACCGCTTATTTTTATGCTCCCATTCATAATTTATTCGAAGATGAAAACTTGATTTATTCGCTCACTAATAATGGGACAAATGATGTTGTTGATTTTGCGGTTGAGTTATATATCAACGACAGTTTAAAAGCAATTACTAATATTGATATTCCTTCGGGAACAACAGTGCAAGATACTTTTATTTATCGCAACATTTCTTCGGGGGAAGTAAAAGGCTGGTTATCGATTTCTGATTTTCCGATAGATTACGACAATCAAATTTATTTTAATTATTCAATTAAAGAAAGCCTAAACGTAGGCATTTGGTCTGGCGAAAATAGAAATCCTTTTTTGGATGCTTTTTTTAAAAACAACCCCTACTATCAGGTTCGCTATTTTAGTGAGACTAATTTTAATATGGATTTATGGCAGTCCTCAGACGTTATTATTCTCAATACAAATAAAATTATTACGCCAAGCGTCCTCTCCAATATTAAGCAACAGGTAGAGCAAGGTAAACCGTTGTTATTTCTTATTAATGATATAGAAAAAAGTAAACTTCTAAGCGATTATCTGAATCTAAAAAATATTTCAAAAGATTCTAGCAGAAAAAAAATTAAACAAATTAATCTAAACTCAAGCTTGTTTAAGAATGTGTTTTCTAAAATTGATAAAACATTAGACTTGCCTATTGTTTCAAACTCTTTTTCAATAAATAATTTTGGTGAATGGGTTCTGAAAAGTAAATCTGGAGATGTATTGTTAGCTAATCAGAATCGAAATAAAAAACATATTCTTGTTTTTGGAATTCCTGCGGACGAATCAAATCAAAGCTTTTTTACCAGTCCTATTTTTGTTCCTCTCATGTATAATTTTATGGCTGATTTTAGAGAGCATCCTATTTATTACGATGTCAATCGGGAAAATACTCTATATCTTAGAACAGAAATAAAAGAGTCTGATAATATTTATAAAATTCTCAGCTCAAAAAACAGTTGGATTCCTGAGCAGTTCTCGACAGATGAAGGGATAAAGCTTAGTTTACCAAAAAAACTCAATTCAGGTTATTATTCTATTTCATATCAAGAAAAAGAGGTATCGGGCTTCTCATACAATTACGATAGATTAGAATCCTCTTTGGATTTCTATAGTTCAGAAGACCTTCAGAAGATTCCCCGTGTTAAGGTTTTTGAACCTTCTAAAATTGATAATCATTCTATTTCGGATAATTTGTCGAATAGTAGAGCATTGTGGTATTATGCTATTATGTTGTCTTTATTATTTATTTTGCTTGAAATTTTATTAATAAAATTGTTAGTTATTAAAAAAAATTAAAATACATCTTTATTCAAAAGGCCTAATTAATACTAGGGTAAAATAATGAGAATTATCACTGTTGATTTTTATCATAACTTAGGATAATAAAAAAATCAAAATTTGATGAGAATATGTTTTTATAACATAAGAAAAGAACAAACTTTTTATTTTTTTTGCAAACACAAATTTAAAAGAGAAACGCTATGTTTAACAAATTAATTGCAGCCATGTTGCCATATATGCCAGAATCGTTTATATGGTTATTTTCAAAAAAATATATTGCGGGTAAAAATCTTGATCAAGCCCTAGTTGTAGCCAAGGATCTTAATAGTAAGGGAATGGTTAGTACGATAGATATCTTAGGAGAATTTATCGAAGATTTATCGGAAGCCGAGGTCAATAAAAAGGATTATATCAACGTTATTGAGCAAGCTGAGAAAAATAATATTAAAGGAAATTATTCTGTAAAGCCAACGATGTTTGGTTTATTGCTTGACGAGGAGGTTTGTTATACTCATATTCGTGAGATAGTAAAAAAAGCAGCAGAATATAAAAATTTTGTTCGTATAGACATGGAAGATTCTCCATGTACTGATATGGAAATAAAAATGTATCGTCGATTAAAAGCAGAATTTCCAACTAATGTTGGTCTAGTAATGCAAGCGTATATGCGTAGAAATCATCAAGATTTAATCGATATGTTAGATATGCACACAGAAGAAGCTCCTAATAACCATAGGTTGTGTAAAGGAATTTATGTGGAGCCTAAAGAGATTGCTTATAAGAAGTACGAAGAGATAAACCAACATTATTTAGAAGATTTAGAGTTGCTTTTCCAGAAAGGAGTTTATGTTGGAATTGCTACACACGACAAACCCCTTGTAGAGGGAGCTTATAAGCTAATTAAAAAATATAATGTGCCTAAAGATAAATTCGAATTTCAGATGCTATTAGGCGTTACTCCAGATATGCGACAACGCATTGTTGACGATGGTTACAAAATGAGAGTTTATGTTCCTTTTGGCGAAAATTGGTTTGGATATTCTACCAGAAGACTAAAAGAAAATCCTAAAATGGCAAGTCTTATTATTAAAGGATTCTTCTATAGAGGATAGGATTTATCTACGTGTATTTTTAAAGCTCTAATATTGTTGATGTTAGAGCTTTTGTTATTGCAAAATATTTTCTATTTTCATTATCTAATCAATTAAAACATTATAGTATGAAACTACAAATTAAACATCAGGACTCTTATTCTAGAGGTGAACTTATCTTAAGATCATTTCTGGGGCAAATTTATATTATTCTTCCTCATGCCTTCATTTTACTATTTATGGGACTTTGGGGAGCAATATTAGGTTTTATTTCTTTTTGGGCTATATTGTTTACAGGAAAATATCCACAAAGTTTTTACGAATATCAAGTTAAATTGATTAAATGGAAGGTTCGACTAACAGCAAGATATTATAACCTAAGCGATGGATATCCTGCATTTGGTCTCGATGCTACTGATGATAATACTAGTGTTGAAATACAATATCCTGAAACAATAAGTAGAGGGACAACTTTGCTTCGAGCTTTTTTTGGTGGTATTTATGTTTTAATTCCACATGGCTTTATGCTATTTTTTCGTAGTATTGGAACCTTAGTTCTTGTCTTTTTGGCTTTTTGGGCTGTTCTTTTTACTGGAGAATATCCAAAAAAATGGCACGAATTTAATGTGGGAACTATTCGTTGGGGTATTCGAGTTAATTTATATATGGGTAATATGACCGATGTTTATCCTCCTTTTTCTGGTAAACCAGAAAGTGAATTGAATTAATCATTTAAGTTAACAAGTAATACCAAATACATTTATCTACTGTTTGAAGAAATACCTGGTATTAATGACCATGTCATGATTTCGGAACCTGTTTTATTGTTGATAAACGTGTTCTGAGTTGGTCGTCTTTTTATAAAATTAACTCAATCTTTCTTTGAATGAAATATTATAAAATACCTCAGCCCGAGGATATCTCTGTTCGAGAACGAGAGGATGCAATGGGTGCTTACCTTATGATGTTTGCCGCACTAGCAATTGGTTTACCATTTCCTAGTTTAAATTTGATTGCTGCGGTAATATATTATTTTGTAAATCGAAAGAAGGGGAGGTTTGTTCATTTTCACACGTTACAATCTTTATATTCCCAAATACCGACAAGCCTATTAAATATTGGTTTAGTGGCTTGGTTTATTCGAATGATTGTAGAAGATGATTTTACTTTCTCAGATAACTTTTTGGTCTATATACTTTTAGTTGCAACCGTTAATGTTGCTTATCTAATATTCAGTATCATAGCAGCGGTAAAAGCTCGTAAAGGACAATTTTATTACTTTATGGTTGTTGGAGAGTGGGCTTTTAAGCAGGCTTATAGTATTAAAGATAAGACGGAAGAATCCAGTCAAGATAATAATTATCCAAAAACTTTATTGAGGAAATAAGAACGTTTTAGTATAACTACTTAACAAGAGATTCTTCTTCTTCTGGATACGCAATTCTGGAGTGATAAATAGTGGCTAGTTTTTCTTTTAGAACACGTTTGATAGTTTTTAGATCCTTAAAAGTCATATTTACATTTTCGAATTGATTTTGTTCGAATTGATAATCAATAATGCCATCCACTAACTTAGTAATTGTTTCTGGACTGTATATTTTGAGTGATCGAGATGCTGCTTCTATAGAATCAGCAATCATTACAACAGCGGTTTCTTTACTAAACGGTTTGGGCCCAGGGTAAGTAAATAACGAAAGATTAATTTCTTTTTCTGGATACTTTTGTTTGAAAGTGGTTACAAAGAATTTTGTTGTTAATGTGCCTTGGTGCATTGGAATGAAATCGACTATTGCTTGAGGTAAATTATATTTACGAGCTAATTTAAGCCCATCTGGAATATGTTGAATAATCTTTTGTGCACTTTCGATACAAGAGAGTTTTGAGTGTGGATTAAAACTTACGGATTGATTTTCGGTAAAATATGAAGGATTCTTTAGTTTTCCAATGTCGTGATATAATGCTCCAGTACGAACAAGCAAAGGATTGCCTCCAATATTTCGGATTAATTCTTCAGCAATATTTGCTACTTGCAAAGAGTGTTGAAAGGTTCCTGGTGCTTTTTCTGAAAGCTTTTTTAATAAAGTTTGATTGGTGTCCGATAATTCTAGTAGAGTAACATCGGAGGTGAACCCAAATAACTTCTCTGAAAGGTATACCAGTGGGTAAGATAAGGTAAGCATAAGAGAATTGCCTGCAAAATAACCTAAATATTGCCAATTAATTTTGTGCCAATCGCTTTCTTGAATCATGGCCATGCCGAAATATGTAATGCTGTAGGCTACAAATACAATTAACGAAGTTTTAAAAATATCGCTACGTTTGGTAATATGCGATAAAGAGAAAACAGCCAAGGTTCCACTAATAAATTGAATAAACATGAATTCAAAACTATTGGGTAGCAAATACGAGATTAGTAAGAGGGTAATTACATAAACAAAGTTAGCCAAGCGAGTATCGAAGAAAGAACGAATAATGATGGGTAAAATAGCCACAGGGACTAAGTAAACATTGCTTATTTTGTATTTGTTGTTGAGAAAAGCAATCGTTGTAAAAATAACGAGATTACTAAGTATAAAGATGGTTTTTCTTCTATTTAGCAAAATCTTTTTTCTGTATTGGAATAAAAATAAGAACAGAAGTAAAAGAGGGACTGTAATAATAAAAATATTTCCGATAACATGTATCAGTGATCCAGAATGGCTGTATCGAGATTCATATTCGGAACGATAAGAACGCAAAATCTCGTAATCGTTATTATTAATAATTTCTCCAGTCGAAATAATTAGTTCGCCCTTTTGTATTAAACCTGTTGTTGTTGATATTTTTTCTATCTTTTGTTTTAATAAACGTTTGGTTAATTTATCATTGTATTTTAGATTGTGGCTTATATAGTTTCCTATATCAAGGTTTTCGATTGCTACAATACTTTCGCTTTCAGAATGCGAGCTTTTATACTTATTTATAAGTGTTTGGAGCTCGATAAAAAGTTTCTTAGGAGTATATAAGTTTTGGATAGAAACAAGCTCGTATTCGTTGTTATTAACCACATAAATTTCAGATTGCTTGAGCCTTTCAAGAACAATAGGATCGATAATGTACTTCTGATATGCAATGTTTAAAAGGGAATCTAAGAAGAGAGATTCGTCACTGTTTTGATAACTTACAAAATAACTAGATTGTAATTCTGATCGTTTTTTATCACCAATTTTATTATCACAGATATAATAAGAAATTTGCTTGGCGATAATGCTGTCTTTTTCGGCTTCAATTTGTTGAGCTGTTTTGTTGATAGCGAAGCTAAAAGGAGCGATTAAGCGTTCATGCTGCCATGGTTTCCCTTTTGAAAATTCATATTTAAATTTAGTTTCGTTCGGGAAAAGAAAGAAAATAAGTAGCCCTGCAAGAATGAATAAGGCATTAGCAATAATGAATTTATTATGAGAATTTTTACGCTCGCTCATGTATTCTTATTTAAAATTAATTAAATTAATATCAAAAATTAAAGTTGCATTTGGAGGAATAACATTTCCGGCACCTTTTTCTCCATAAGCTAAATTTGCAGGAATAATCAGCCTGTATTTTTCTCCTTTCTTCATTTTTAGGAGAGCTTCGTCCCAACCAGGAATTACCTTGTGTTGTCCGACCTCAAATTTAATAGGGTCATCTCTTCTTATCGAAGAGTCAAACATTTTCCCATTGGTTAAGTAGCCTGAGTAATGAACGGTTACTGTTTGACCAACTTTGGGACTTTGTAAATTAGTTGTTTTTATAGGAATCATTTTTAAACCCGATGCTGTTGTAATGGTATCTTTACCTTTAGTATTGTATGCTTCAATTTTAATTTCGGGTTGATTATACACTAATTCGACATCGAAAGTTAATTCTGATTTTGGAGGAATAGATTTCCCTCTTCCGTTTTCTCCATAAGCCAATTGATAAGGAATAATTAATCTGAACTGATCTCCAGACCTCATCAATTGAAGACCTTCGTCCCAACCTTTAATAACCTGACCTTGTCCTAACGTAAATTTAATAGGCTGGCCTCTTTTTACAGAAGAATCGAACATTAATCCATCTTTAAAGTATCCTGAATATTGAACCGTAACTACCTCTCCTGCTTTTGCCAAAGGATTTTTTTCTGAGCCTTTTTTTACAACAATATATTTTAATCCTGAAGCTGTTGTTATCGTGTCTTTTCCTGTACAATCGAAAGGTATAACTTCTATTGGGTTTTTTACAGATAATAATTCGATATCGAAAACTAGTGTAGAATTGGCAGGAATGTTTCCTGTAGATCTCGCTCCATATCCTAAATTGGCGGGTATAATTAAAGTTGCTTTATCACCTTCGTGTAGCAATGCAATACCTTCGTCCCAGCCTTTAATAACTCGTCCCTTTCCTAGAACAAATGAGAAAGGCTGATTCCTTTTGTACGAACTATCGAAAATGGTGTCGTTAGTTAATCGGCCAATATAATGAACCTTTACAGTCGCTCCATTTTTTGGCATTATTCCATTCCCTTTTTCTCGGATAATATATTTTAATCCACTTTCTGTTGTTAATGTATCGGTTGAGCTTTGTGATTTATTTGCCGATTTTTTAAAAACTGAACAAGATGTTTGGCCTAGAAGCATTGCACTAATTGCAATGAGAATTAGATATTTCATGTTTTATTATTTTAATAATTGAATCTTAAATTGCAAGATACAATAAGATTTTTAAGTTATTTAATATCGAGAACATCAATGTCGAAAATTAATGTTTTATTAGCTGGAATTCGTTCATTTCCTTTTTTTCCATAGCCCAAATACGAAGGAATAATTAAAGTGTAATGTCCTTTTTTTTGCATCATATATACACCCTCCTGAAAACCAGCAATTAATTCATCTTTACCCAATGTAAAAGTAAATGGTTTACCCATATCGTAGGTGCTAGAAAAACTCCGTCCGTCGATAAAATAGCCTGAGTAGTTAACCGTAACCCGACTCCCTGTGACTGGTTTCGTCCCTTTGCCTTTTAGGTCTTCAATAAAATATAAGCCACTATTAGTTGGTTCTACTTTTATGTTTGACATCTTAATATATCGCTTTAAAAGTTGTTGTTCTTTTTTAGGTGTATCCGGAACCTGTTTTTTGGATTGTTCTTTCTGGAATTGTTTTTTGTCGATCACCTTTATTAATTTTACATAAAAAGTGATTTTGTCATTTTGATTAACCTTATTAGGGACTCTTTGTTGCTTGGTCTGAGCATAAAATAAACTAGCGTTTACTCTAAAACTAGCACTGTCGCCAATGTGTAACAAAGACATTGCATCGTCTATAGTTTCTCCAATTGGTTTAATTCTTTTGAGTTTCATTCTAAAAGGTGTGCTAAGTTCTTCTGAGGAGAACAAAAGTGAATCCTCATTATAGTAATATGTCATATTTAATACCATCACATCGCCAACTTTAGGTTTGGGTGCGTCTTCGTTTTGATTGAAGAACTTATATTCGAACCCTTTTTCGTGGAGGGTATATGTATTGGTATTTTCACAAGAAAATAAGAAAATAAGTCCGAGTAGGATGAGAAGTTGTTTCATGATTTTTTTATCTATATATTGTTATCCAAAAGTAAACAAAATCTGAAAGAAATGAATAATAATACAGACTGTATCTAATGCTATTCTTTATTCTGTATCTTTGCAAAAATAATTAATATAGATTATGTCATTTACATCTTTAGGTTTATCATCAGGAATTTTAAACGCATTGTATCAGAAGGATTTTCTAAGTCCGTATCCTATTCAGAAAGAAGTTATTCCTCAAGTATTGAAGGGCGAAGATGTTTTGGGTATTGCTAAAACAGGTTCTGGGAAAACGGCAAGTTATGTGTTGCCAATATTAACACAGTTACAGAATAAAGAAATAGGACAAAATAGACATGTCGATGTGTTAATTTTGGTTCCAACACGAGAATTAGCAGTACAAGTAGAATCTGTTTTTTCTACTTTTGCGGCAAGTTTACGAGAGCCAATAAAATCGCTAGCTGTTTTTGGTGGTGTTTCTATTAACCCACAGATGATAGCTTTGCAGAATGTTAGAGTTCTAGTTGCAACACCAGGAAGACTCTTAGAATTAGTAGAATCTAAGGCGGTTCATTTATCAGATATTCAAACTTTAGTTTTAGATGAGGCTGATAAAATGTTGAATTTAGGATTTAAAGATGAAATGAATAGAATTTTTAAGTTATTACCTAAATGCCGACAAAATCTACTTTTCTCGGCTACATTAAGTAAAGATATTTCGGAGATAAAAACGGTTTTGCTTAAGCAACCCGTAATTGTGAATATCGAAGAAGAAAAAGAGGCTTTCGATCAGATTAAACAAATTGCATATTTAGTAGAGGAAGAAAAAAAAGGCCCTTTATTACGATATATCATTAAAAAAGATAAATTGAAACAGGTATTAATTTTTGTTTCTTCTGGACATAGAGCCGATGCGGTAGCGAGTAAGTTAGTTAAAAATGGAATTTTTGCGGTCTCTATTCATGGCAAACAGTCGCAAGGGGCGAGAACAAAAGTCTTGAACCAATTCAAGAATGGTAAAATATCGGTACTTGTAGCCACCGATTTATTGGCTCGTGGGGTAGATATTGAGAAATTACCTTGTGTAATAAATTATGAACTGCCTCGCTCGCCAAAAGATTATATTCATAGAATTGGAAGAACGGGACGTGCAGATGCTTCTGGTTTAGCCATTTCTTTAGTTGCTCCAGAAGAAGAGCACCATTTTAAAGTGATTCAGAAGAAAATGGGGAAGTGGGTTGATATGATTGACAGTACTAATATCAAATTAAAATAATAATTGACATTTATCTCGAAAAAATATAATGCTAAGAAATCAAGAGAATATATTAAAGAAGCTTAACATAGAACAGCTTAACCCAATGCAAGAGGAGGCACAATCAGCAATATTGTCGAATACAGATGTTGTTTTGCTTTCGCCAACAGGAACAGGGAAAACTTTGGCCTATTTGCTCCCAATAATTTTTGAATTAGATACTTCTATTCATGAAATTCAATGTTTGATAATGGTGCCCTCTCGTGAGCTTTCTATTCAGATAGAACAAGTTATTCGTGGAATGGGAGCAGGTGTGAAAGCCAATGCTATTTATGGAGGAAGAGCTGGTGCCAAAGATAAATCAGATTTAAAACATAGACCTGCTATTTTAGTGGGTACTCCTGGTAGAATTGCCGATCATTTGCGAAGAGATTCTTTTAATACAGATTTTATTAAAACTCTAGTTTTAGATGAGTTTGATAAATCTTTGGAAGTAGGTTTTGAAGCTGATATGAGTGAGATATCTATGGCTCTAAATAATGTTGAGAAACGAATTTTAACTTCGGCAACTCAACGTGTAGAGATTCCAATCTTTGTTGGTTTACAGAATCCCTTAATTATTAATTATTTAGATGAAGAAATTTCGCAATTAAGTGTAAAAACTATTTTATCACCTTCGAAAGATAAATTAGGGACTTTGGTTAGAACGCTTCATTTTTTAGGCAATCAGCCAGGAATTATTTTCTGTAATTTTAAGGATACTATTAATTATGTTAGCGATTTTCTGGCAGAAAATAATATTTCGCATACTTGTTTTTATGGGGGCATGGAGCAGAAAGATAGAGAACGTGCTTTAATCAAATTTCGAAATGGAACACATCAATTGTTATTAGCTACCGATTTAGCAGCAAGGGGTATAGATGTTCCCGAGTTAAAGTTTATTATTCATTATCAACTGCCTTTACGAAGCAAAGAATTTATTCATAGAAATGGTAGAACAGCTAGAATGAATAGTGAGGGAACTGCGTATATTTTGCAGTGGGAAGGAGAAAAATTACCCGAATTTATTGGAAAAGTAGAAGTACAACATATCAAATCGAGAATGCTCGAAGATACCGTAGAATGGTGTACCTTATTTGTTTCGGGGGGGCGGAAGGATAAAATTTCTAAAGGTGATATTGCAGGTTTATTTATGAAACAAGGAAAGTTAAATAAAGATGAACTAGGAGTAATAGAGCTAAAGCAAGATTGTGCTTTTGTGGCAGTTCAATTATATAAGGCAGAGCAGATTATCGAAACACTAAATAATTCGCGTCTGAAAAAGAAGAAAGTAAGAATTAGTTTGGCTTAAGTTTTAAAAAGATCAATAGTAATGCTCATTAATATTATTAAATCTAAAGATTTTAAAACGGGGCAATGGGCAGGAGGAACAACAACAGAGCTTTTTATTTATCCTAAGCATTCTAATTATCAGGATAAAGATTTTGATTTTAGAATTAGTTCGGCCTCCGTCGATATAGAAGAATCAATTTTTACAAATTTACCCGATGTATCTCGAAGGTTAATGATTCTTGATGGTGAAATTGAAATTAATCATCAGAATCGATATTCAAAGCACATGGGAAAATTTGATATTGATGAGTTTGAGGGTCATTGGAATACCATATCGAAAGGGAAATGCATTGATTTTAATGTAATGACTAAGAATGGTGCTAAATCAAAATTATATGGCTTATTTATTTCCCATGGTGAGCCCAAACAAATTATTTCATCAAGCCTTTTTACTTTTATATATGCACACAAGGGGAGGACTAAGTTTACTGTTAATAATGAAGTCTTTTTTCTTGAAGAGAGAGAGTTGTTGGTAAGCAAAGAAAACGAGAGTGTACAAATAACAGCAGATGCTTTTTCTAATTCAGAATTGGCTATTGCTGAAATTACGATAGACTAAATCTGACACTTAAACCAAAGTTAATATTGCTGGTCTTGAAACGATTAGAAACACGAGGGTTGTTGGTAATCCAGTCGAAGAAGAAGCGAACATTAAAGCTTTTGCTAAGATTATAATCTGCATTAAATTTTAGAGTGAATATATTTTGTCCAGATGTAACTTGGTAAGCATCTTCTATTACTTTTCTGATGATGGTTAAGTTATCACGAATAGAGAAATCCATACGTAAATTTAAATCCGATTCGAATTCTTTTGTAGCATTAAATCTAATTTTAACTTTCTTAAATCGATATCCGCTACCCACAATGTATTCTTGAGTTTTAACTTCTGTAATTTGAGCATTACTAATATTCATAGTTAAATTACGAGAGCGTTTAAATTCGACTTTAATATTTAAACTATTTTTCAAAGTCATATCCAACCCAAACAAAGGACTAAATTGTTCAGAAATATTTACCGATTGAATGTCGAATTGTGCGGTGTAATTATTATTAATATCTCTAATATTGGTAAAGTCGTATTGGGCTGTACTAAAATGATTCTCTGTAAAAGTGGCGTTGCTTCGGTAATTCCCAATATTATAAGACGCTTGGTAGCCGTGATTCATGGTAATACTTCTAAACCAATGTTTCATTAATCTAGTTTTGCCTAAACCATCGTACGAAACTCTCCAACCAGGGAACATCGACATATAATTGTAAAAATGACTGGTAGTTTGAATTTTGTTAGGGTCTTTGCCGGTGTAGGCTGTAAAAAAAGAGTGGATGAGAACATCTTGCGATAATTCGCCAAATCCTTCGGCATATTCACCGTTCCCTTTAGAATAATTGGGATCGTTTTTCGAACGGATATTTCCCATATTCTGTGAAATTGAAGCTCTATTCTTTTTGAAGGAAGCAAATGCTGACGAATAATAATCGCTACCAGTGGTCTCAAAAGCGGTTCCTAAAGTATTGATAGATATGGCGTAACTCCCTTGATTAAATTCCGATGGAAATTCATATCTACCAGTGGTATCGTTATACGAATAATACTGAGTGTAATCTTTCATAAAACGGTAAGTGGTTGTAAGATCAATTCTTAGTCCTTTGATGGGCTCTATATTACTACGAATCGAAAGGTTCTCGTCGTGAACCATGGTGTATGGATTGGTTTGGAATTGATTCTGAGTCAACCAGCCATCTTCCGCAGAGGATTCTAAAAAAGAATCATCTTGATGACCAAAAATAAATGGAAGACCAGGAGCCATATTAAATTCGCTATTGCTTTGCATTCCCATAACTGTTGTTCGTGGACGATAACCGGGCATTACTGTTTGGTCGTTACTGGTGTACGAAGCACTAATATTTTTTATTCCCAAAAGAACCAGTACTGTTCGCTCTGCAATTATTTGTATCAAAGGATCTTTTTTGTCAATTTTACCAATTACTCTAATCGTTGCATTTTTATGACTTTTTTCGGTAGTAAAAGAAATCTTACTCTTACTAAGAACGACTAATTTACCGTCAATTTTCTTTCCCGTACTATCTTTAACTTCGATTTGCACATCTGCTGTTCCTAGTTTATGAGTGATAGTTTTAGTTTCGTCAGCTTTTAAATTGATTTTTTTAGCTTTTTCTTTTTGTAAAGGATAATAGACTTTAACTTTAGCCTTAGTTTTCTTATTTCTATTTCGTCTATTATATTTTTTGTCTAATTTCTTAAAATAGCCCACTTTATTATACAGATTCTTCATGTTGGCTTGTGCGGTTAATTGGAGATTTCTGGAATTTCTAATTATATTTCCCAAATCGTCTGGTGAATTTTTAACCGCTTTAGAACCTGCATTCCAATAATAATCGCCACCGTATCTAACTGTAGAATTAATCCAATTTAACATTGGGATTTTGTTGATTGGTATGGTGTAGTTTAGACTAAAGGAATGTTTATATTGCTTAGTGGTTCCCCACGACATAATTTCCTCCATAATAGTATCTCTTTTAGCCTGGTAGTCAGCATCTCCTTTTTCAATAATACCATCTGGTTCATCTACCCGAGCGGTATTAATAGCATTAAAAGTTAACTTTAAAGATTTGGTTAAATCCCATCTCAAATCGTATTTCCTATTCCATCGCCAATCTTTATCGTAGGTCGTTTTTATTCTGATATCATCGGTTGATAGCAGTCGGGCTTTTTTCTCATGATAACGTTTGTCCATATCAGTCATAAAGGAGACTTGTTTTGGCATTAGAGAGAAATTGAAATCTTTAATTAGACGCATCGAAGGAGAGCGCATAAATTTAGACCTGCTTTTTTTGAAAGGTTGAATATTTTTAGCTTTTGGACTAAAGTTATAGGATACTACACCTCTGTGTTCTAGCTCGTTATCGAACTCAGTAGTTATGTTGCTTTTCTTTGTTTCGTTGTACGAATATGTAGCAGACCAATTTGAGATAGAATAGAAGTGGGATTTTCCTTTCCCTTTTTTTACTTTTACATTTGTGAAATTGATACTTTTCCTCGTGGTTTGATCTTTAGCAATTTTTTCAATTTCCCTTTTTTCCTCGTCGCTAATATTAGGATCGGCCATAGTTTCCTCCATTGTAATATCTGGTGAAAGAGGATTATATTTGGGTGTAATTACTCCTCTAGAGTATCCTAAATACATTGGGATTGATATCCCCGATTTCTCAGGAAAGAATTTTCCTAAAGATAAGTTTGTTGCAATATCGTAGCTATAAATATCGTCTTGATTTCTTTCACTTACTTTTTTCTCGATGCTTCCAAAACCTGGTTTGGTAGTGGAACCAGATAAACTTACGTTGGCAAAATCTGCAAGATTGGCTGCTACTCTCATATTTGCAGCCCATCCTCCTTCCTCGTTGAATTCGGCTAGTCTTAATTCGTTGAACCAAACTTCGGCGCATTTTGGTGCTCCATCGTCGGGTAATGGATTTTGGTCTTGTTTAGGGTTACGAACTCCTATCATTATGGTTCTAACATCGCTAATCGTTGGATTTCCTTTTATTACAATTTTATTATTTCCAGATCTAACAACATACTCTTGACTATTAGGAGCATTTTCTCCATTTCTAATTTTTTTAGCGTTGGTTAATTCTGAGAATTTAAAATTGAACATATTTGCCTCTGGCCAAACGATATACCTATGTCCATCGTTATCAGTATCGTAAATACCTTCAGGAGTAAGTCTTAAAGGGATTTGATATTCGTAATAGTTATCGGTATAGTCTGAACCTAAACGAATAAATGCGGTTACATCGTTATCAGCTAAAACAGTTCCTTTCATTTGTTCGGCATGTACAAACATCTGCAGTCTTTTATATTGTCGAATATCTAAATCTGCATTTTTATAGGCTGCTCTTGCATCTCCATCACCTAAATTATTAACTCGGTAAACCATTGCCTGTTCATTAAGTTGTCGTAATTGAGGATTACTGGGATCTATCACTCTTGAGATTTTAGGAGGAAGAACATAATTAACAGGTTCTTTATGTCCATTTTCCTCAATATTTACAGCGGATATTTCGTAGTCAGTAGATCCTCCACCCGAAGGGAAATATGCTCCTGGCTCTCTTAATCCTCCTAAATATTTTCGCCATTGACCTCGTACTAAATCTAGAGTTGCAAAACGTAAAATAATTGAATCTGAGAAGTTTTTCATTAACATTCGCATAAAACGAATCGATTTAAAATCGTAAATCTCACCGACTTTTTTATCGTATTGTCTAACTGGAATTCTAAACTGATACCAAGTTACATCGCCTTCAATGCCACTTTTGTCGACAACTTTGTCAACGATATATTTATTGTTATCAATATCCATTCCTTCGAATAAATGAACGTTGTATTGATAATAATTCTCAGCTTCATTTAAAGTGTAATCTCTGTTGATATCTTCATTGTTAGGATTCATTGTTGCAGAGGTCGGGTAAGATTCTGGAGATTGTTCCGAGGTAGGTGAGTTTCCTTCAGCACCGTTATACTTCTTGTATCTTTTAAGAATACTTAGTTGTTGATTGTCGTAATCGCTTCCTCTAAAATAATGATAGTCGTCGCTAGAAGGGTCTGCGCTGACTAAGTTATATGCTGTAGGTGTTAAAACGCCCTGCATAGTGTTCAGATAAGATTGATAGTAATTCTTTTCGTCTGTATCACTTAACCCATCATAACCAATATCTTGATATGTTCTAGAACTTGGATTATTATCAAAAGCGAATACAATGGATTGTTGAGTGGAAACACGTCCCCAAGCTGTTGTATCAACGTTTTTGACTTCTGCCGTGGTTGGTAAACCTTCTTCAAAAGATTTTCTAGAATCTTTTAAAACATCTTCCGAAATATCACCAATATTAAAAATAAGATCTCCAGAACGGCCTTGCCCTTTATCGTAGACAAAAGGATCCATCATCCAAAATTCAATATATTCTATATTCGACTCCTCAAAATCGGTACTCGAAAGTTCTCTTTGGATACCTGCCCATCTATTTTGTGGGGATTTTAATGATCCATCAGAGTTGACGTTGGTGTCAAAATTATAAGGTCCTCTTTCTTTTGGATAATATGCCATGTTTAATACGGGTATTGTTGTTGGAATACCTGTTGCACTTTCTTTTTTAGGCCACAAATCTTTTTCGTAGACTTCTTTTACAAAGAATGATTTTTGTTCATCAGTTCCTTTCAAGTGACTAGGGGTTTCGGATTGTTCACGTACCATAACAGGGTCGATAACATACCAAGCTAATTTTGCTCTATTTAAGCCTGTGGAAATACTGTCTCCTAATGCATTTGGAAATAGACTTGGGTCTTTGGGTAGACTAGCCATATGCCAAGCACTTGCGTATTTCTGATCTAGTTTTGTTGTGCTTCCTTCGAAGTCGTCGATATAGGCTTGTCCTCCTTCTCCAATTGCATTGGAATGACCAGGAACAAGTTGTGCAAATTCTCCATTAATACTTACAGTAGAAGTTTCTTTGGTGTCTATAAATGGAATTGCATCTACTATTTTTGTTAGTAAAGGAACTTCTGTTTGATAAGTTCCGTTTAATCCCCAAATTGTATTATTAATTGGTTCGTCACCTTGATTAACTTTTTCGGTAAGAGGTTTCTCGGAGAGATTTAAGAGTGTACCTCCAATATTTAACTTGTCATTAAATTTATAATCCAAATGTGTTCCTAACATGGTTTTTGTTTGGATGCTAAAAAGGGAGTGACTTTCTAATGAAATTTTAATAGGTGTTCCTGATTCTAGAAGACCTTGGTTTAATATTTTTACTCGTCCAAGTGTATAATCAACAGTGTAGTCTGAACCTTCGGATAGGGTTCTTCCTCCTGCCGATACTGTGACAGATCCTTGAGGTACATTTAGTGCATTCAATGAAATTTCGGAACCCGATGAGGCTTGATATTTCCCTTTCAGCATAAATTTATTCTTTCGAGCCTCTTGTTTTGCAATATTTTGAGTTTCGTGATAGAGTAAATCGTAAATGTATTTATCAGCCAAAGCATCATCGTTTATTTCTTTTCTAAGATGGTCTCCGAAAGGTTGAACTACCGGAAAGATGATTCGTCCCTTAGCTTGATTTATGGTTATTCCTTCTACAAAGTCAAAAGAACCATCTCCGCCACTAATTGGATCGTTTTGAGAATTTAAACGGTCTAAACCCATAACATTTAGGAGAATATCGCCTTTTAAATCACCAACATCTAAGTAGTTCATTGCAGAACCTGTTTTATCATTTTTATATAAAACATGGAGTTCAAATTTGTCTCTGTCTAGTTGGTATGCGCCTAATGAATATATATTTTTCATCATTAAGTCCCAACGTGGTAATTTAGGGCTCACGCTTGTTCCTTTTAAAAGTTTAAGGACTAAAGGCGATGGATGAGGTTTGGCGTTGTTTGTAAATTCTCCTACACGGTAAGTCTTTCCGTTGGCGGTATATTCAAAAGCAACAGCTAAAACTTCGTCGGGACTTAATTTTGAATTTAATGAAATGTAACCTAATTGAGGATTGTAGGTATATTCGTTAGCTCGCAACATTCTTGCAGATTCAACTTTTTCATAATCGACGCTGGCGTTGTAGTTGTTGCCTAAAGCATTGTTTACATCGGTCCAGTTTTCTAAGCTGTGTTTCATCTCACTTAAACTATTCGATGTGTCGGAAGGCCATGGATAGTTGATAGATGGATTAGGAATAACATGTGCATCGTTATAAATATTAGCTGTATCTATTTCACCTAAGTCCATAAAAGCAACAACATTTCTGATATTTTCGAAATTTCCTGTTTTATTGGTTACCCAAACTTCCATTTTTGTAATTTGGATAGGTGAACGGATGATATTGGTTTTTGCTAAAAAGTCATCGTAATTGTCGTAAAAGTATTGAGATAAGAAAAAATGCTTGTTTTCTTCGTAATCGGCTGCATAAACTTCAAATTCTTCAACTTGAGCTCCTCCTTCGACTTCTATTTCGGAACGTTTACCTTTTTGCTGAGAAAAGACACTGGTTACAGTAAGTTTTCCAAATTTTAGTTCTGTTTTAAATCCGAATAGTGATTGGCTTCCCGATATTAATGATCCAGAAAGAGGTAAGGTTACATCACCAGCCTCAATTTTTTGAATGATGTCATCTTCTTTTCCTTCGTAAGCCAGTTTCATTTTGTTTTCAAAATCGAAGGTTGCTTCAGTATCGTAATTAATTCCCAAGGACAGAGCATCTCCAATTTTTCCAGTTACGTTCATTTGGATTTTTTCTTGAAAATCGAAGGTCGTGGTGCTCCTCAATCTTTCGGGGAGTGTTGGGTTCTCTACTTTGCTAATTTTTAGTCCGAAAATTAATTCGGCAGAACCTTGAGGGTGAATTTCAACGGTGTTGGCTCCAAAAATGGTTTCGAATGCTTCTCCTCCTACAGCCCAAGATCTATTTAGAAAGCTGTTTTTGTCATACGAATCACCTTTCCATCTGTTTCCCCAATACTCATGAAGTGAGTTGTTAAATTCGTGTTTTCTATATTGGTCAACGGACATGGTTTCTGGGAAAGTATAGTCCATATTGCCAATTTTCTTACTGATTTTATATGTGTTTGTTATTGGATCGTATTCTACTTTTTCTGTTATGTTAGATGGATGATTCCCATATAGTGGAGATGGTTTTGCTCCAAAAGGATTGGTTCTACTGTCATCCTTAAATGGGTATGGAAGTTTAGTAGTATCTTCTCCAGTAGACTGCGCAATAGCAGTAATATTAAGAGTAACTAATAGAATAAAAGTAAATAATATGTGAGATTTAGAGTGATTCAATGTTTTTTACATTTGCTTGAGAGCGGATTTAATCATTTCTTCTACCGTTAAGTCATCTTCGTTTTTGTTAACCTTTTTCAATACTTTATCTACTTGTTTTTTGTTAAATCCTAGACTTAGTAATGCGGATTCAGATTCTTGATATATAGAATTGTCAAGTTCGAGCATTAGTTTAAAGTCATTGTCTTTTGTTTTTCCAATTTTATCTTTAAGATCTACAATAATTCTTTGAGCAGATTTGGCTCCAATACCTTTTATGCTTTGCAAAGTCCCTACATCGCTACCTAAAATAGCATTTTCTATTTCCGACGAACTAAGCGAAGAAAGCATCATTTGAGCAGTATTTGCTCCAACACCATTGACACTGATTAGTAATCTAAAAAGTTTACGTTCTTCATTGTCGAAAAAGCCATAGAATATATGGGCGTCTTCTCGAACTACAAAATGTAAAAATAATTTAGCTTCTTTTAGACCGTCAATCTGAGAATATGTATTCAGTGATATTTTAATTATATATCCTATTCCCATGTTATCTATGGTAACTTCGGTTGGTGTTAAGGCTTCTATATGGCCACTAATATACTCGTACATATGTGTTTGCAAATCTAGTTAAGTGTATTTTCTAAAACTCATAAAAATAGTTAAAAATCGCAAGTTTATTGAATAATAAACGCAAAGATTTGTAGAATATTACTTTTGAATATTTAGTTTTGCAGAAATTTATCAATAATAAGAAAATATCACAATGAATGGTGTCTATATATTTCTGACAATCATAATCTTACAGCTTTTATTGTGTGAAGGTATTAATGTTAAAAAAAATGCAGATAGGTTCGAGGTTGATAGTTCAAAAATTGAATACACAGATTGAGTTATTAAAGAGAATAATAGCTTTACTCTTGGGGCTCATGGAAATACTATTTATCATTTAATTAATATAGACTAAAACAAAAAGATTAATATTGTTGATTTCTTTAGAAAGAAAAATTTAGATATGGAAATAATTAATAACAGAATCCCCGATTATTTTATATGCCCTACGAATTGGGGGGCTTGTGCTTGTGGAAACTATTGTCTTGTTTTACCGTTAAATAAAATAAAATAAATATTATGTTAGGAATAAATTTTGTAGACATCTTTTCGTCTTTTATGGTTTTGTTTGCTGTAATTGATATTACAGGTTCTATACCTATTATTATAGAGCTAAAGCAAAAGCATGGCAAAATCGAAGCCACTAAAGCTACGCTTGTTGCTACAGGGACTCTCTTTGCTTTTCTTTTTATAGGGAAGGGTATTCTTGGTATTTTTGGAGTTGATATTGAGTCTTTTGCCATTGCGGGTTCTTTTATATTGTTATTTTTAGCTTTAGAAATGATTTTAGGAATTGAACTTTTTAAGTCTGATGACAACGACGCTACAGGGGCGTCTATTGTGCCGCTTGCTTTCCCAATGATAGCAGGTGCAGGAAGTATTACTTCTTTACTTTCGCTTAAGGCGGAATATTCTACTATTAACATTAGTATTGCATTAATTCTTAATATGGTTTTAGTATTTGTGGTTCTTAAAAATACATCTTTTGTAGAGCGTGTTTTAGGCCAAGGAGGAATTATGATATTAAAAAAAGTATTTGGTATTATTCTATTAGCAATTGCTATTAAATTATTTGTTGCTAACACAGGAATCCATTTGTCTCATGTCTAAGATAACGATTTACACCGATGGTGCAGCAAGAGGTAATCCTGGCCCAGGAGGTTATGGTACTGTGTTGTTAGCGGGGAAGCATAGAAAAGAAATTGCCGAAGGTTTTAAGTATACAACTAATAATAGAATGGAATTATTGGCCGTAATTATTGGTTTGGAGGCCTTAAAGAATGAAGGTTCGGATGTAACAGTGTATAGTGATTCAAAATATGTGGTCGATGCAGTGGAAAAGAGATGGGTTTTTGCATGGCAGAAGAAAGCTTTTAAAGGGAAAAAAAATTCGGATTTGTGGCGACGTTTTTTGAAGGTGTATGCCGTGCATAATGTGAAATTTATTTGGGTGAAGGGACACTCCAATATTCCGGAAAATGAACGATGCGACGAGCTTGCTGTTGAAGCATCTTATCAAGAAAATTTACCAGATGATATTGGCTATCTTGAAAGTATCTCTTCTAAAAATAACCTTCTATAAAAGAAAATAATATGAATAGTAAACAGTTTATTGAACGATTTTTAATAAAAGAAGTAGAGTCTTTATTAAGACATGAGCAATATTATCCTATTTTAGTTTATACTTCGATAGGAATAGAAACTTTAGGCGCAATTATAGATAGTAAACCAATACGGGCAAGAGAACAATCTAAATTTAGATTTGCTTCTGCTTTGTTCCATTTATTTCCAAATCAATATGGGTTTGTTAATAAGCAAAACTTTTTATACGATGCTCTTAGAAATCATTCTGCTCACAATTTATTGCCTTCGAGTAAGTTGTTGATAGTGAATAAAAAAAATAAAACGGTTCGTCACCTTGATCAATCGAGGGAACAAACAACTATTATTATTGATTATCTAGCTAAAGATTTTATTGAAGCTTGCCATTTGGCAATTGATAAAATTGATAAGGGGGAGGTAAAAATGAAGCAGATTGCGATGTGAAAATGAAAAATATTAAATCACAGATCGAAATCTTGCTTATTTCTGTATCTTTGTTTTATGCGTAAATTAACTCTAAGTATCACCTTTATATTGTTTATTCAAATTTCGTGGGCTTCTTATATTTTGATTCCTATGGACGAAAGTCAGCACAATCATTTAAAGGCTTATGGAATTACGTATTGGGTTTTGCAGAATGGTGTAGATACCCAATGGTTGTTGAATTATAGAGGAGGCTCTTTTTTGATTCGAAATAGTCAAGATGTTCAAACAGAGTGTGCTATAAGAGGAGTAAGTACTGAGATTATTTCTGATGCAACAGCTGCTTCAATATTATCCGAAATATCGAAAGAAGATGTGAATATGGATAATGTGAAACTCGAAAAAGCACCTAAGATTGCCGTTTACTCACCAAAAGGGAAGCAGCCTTGGGACGATGCTGTAACTTTAGTCTTGACCTATGCTCAAATTCCTTACGATGTGGTTTATGATGCCGAAATTCTAGAAGGGAAGTTAAAAGATTACGATTGGCTACATCTTCATCACGAAGATTTTACAGGGCAATATGGGAAATTCTACGCCGCTTACCATCATATGAAATGGTATCAAGACCAAGTTCAAGAAAATGAAGAAATGGCTGGTCGTTTTGGCTTTGCAAAAGTTTCTCAGTTAAAATTGGCTGTTGCAAAAACGATAAAAGAATACATCCGTAATGGCGGTTTTATGTTTGCTATGTGTTCGGCAACAGATAGTTATGATATTGCTTTGGCTGCCGATGGTGTCGATATTTGCGAAAGTATGTACGATGGAGATCCTGCAGACCCCGATGCGCAGGAAAAATTAGATTTTTCTAAAACGTTAGCCTTTAAAGATTTTACAATAAGTAAAAATCCTATGGAGTACGAATATTCTAATATAGATGCTACTCAGACTCGTAAAGTGAGTAAGGAAAGTGATTATTTTACCTTGTTCGATTTTTCTGCTAAGTGGGATCCAGTTCCTAGTATGCTGACTCAAAATCATACCTATATGGTTAAGGGATTTATGGGACAGACAACAGCTTATAATAGTAAATTTATAAAATCGAATGTTTTAATATTGGGTGAAAATAAAGCCGCTGGTGAAGCAAGATATATTCACGGTACATTAGGAAAAGGAATGTGGACCTTTTATGGTGGTCATGATCCTGCGGATTATCGACATTTAGTTTACGATCCTGCAACAGATTTAGATACGTACCCTAATAGTCCCGGTTATAGATTAATCTTAAATAATGTACTTTTCCCCGCAGCAAAGAAGAAAAAAATTAAGACCTAGATTAAGGTATTTTCAATAGTGTATTCTTTTCCAATATCATATAATGAGCCATTGTTTCGTCCTCCAAGCGAAGGGCGCTCGGTAATAATACAAGTGAGCTATGGCTGCTCGTGGAATAAATGTGCGTTTTGCGAAATGTATTCTACTAAAAGATTTAGGGTAAGAGCAATGACAGATATTTTTAAAGATATTGACGCTTTTCTTCCGTACAAAGATTCTATACGTCGGGTATTTTTGGCAGATGGAGATCCTATGGTTTTGTCAACTAAGAAGTTAATTGATATTTTATATTATTTGAAAGTAAATTTTCCTAAGTTGACAAGGATTTCAGCTTATGCATCGCCAAGAAACATAAATAATAAAACCATATTGGAGTTGAAGGAGTTAAAATCTGCAGGTTTAGATTTGTTATATGTAGGGATAGAATCTGGAGATGACCAAGTATTAAGCTTGATAAATAAAGGTGAAACTTTTGAAACAACGGTTTCTGCTTTTTCTAAATTGCGACACGCAAATTTGAATAGTTCTGTAATGATAATTAATGGCTTGGGAGGTAGGGCGTTTTCGAGACAACATGCTATTAATTCAGCCAAGATTTTAAACGAAATCCAAGTAAAATACGCTTCTTTATTAGTGTTAAATACATATAAAGGTCTAGATCATTTTAAGTCGAGATTAAATAATGAGTTTTTGCTGCTATCACCCATGGAATTACTTCTTGAAATGCGAGAGTTTTTTAATTGTCTTGAGTTAAAGGAGACTATCTTTAGGTCGGACCATGCATCGAATTACTTAGTGTTGAAAGGTGTTTTGGGTAGAGATAAGCAAAAAATTATTCAACAAATAGATGCGGTATTAGATTCTGGAGATTTATCGAAATTGAGAGCAGAATATCAAAGAGGATTTTAATTATTGAACTTAAATTTTCTAAATAGTTCCCATAATACAATCCCGGTTGTTACAGAAATATTAAACGAATGTTTAGTCCCGTATTGAGGAATTTCGATGGCAAAGTCGCTAGCGTCAATTACTTTTTGATCAACACCTTTAACTTCGTGTCCCATAATTAGTGCGTACTTCTGATTCCTTTCTACTTCAAAATCCTGAAGCATAATACTACCGTGGGTTTGCTCAATAGACACAATTTTATATCCTTCCGATTTTAATTCGGAAATAGCATCTAAAGTATTCTCAAAATATCTCCAATCTACAGAATCTGTTGCTCCCAGTGCGGTTTTGTGAATGTCTTTGTGAGGAGGTTGGGCTGTGATACCGCACAAATAAATACTTTCAATTAAAAAAGCATCTGAACTTCGAAATACAGAGCCGATGTTGTTTAGACTTCTGATATTATCCAATACAACAATAAAAGGACTTTTCTTAATTGATTTGAACTCTTCAATATTTATTCTGTTTAATTCTTTAGTTTTAAGTTTCTTCATGAACTATGGAGCTATTTGTTTCAGTTATTCTGTAATAATACATTCGCTTTTATCCTCAGAATTTTCAGTCAGCCAAGTTATATTTTTTTTAAGTTTTGGATGGAAATACTTGGGAAGTATTTCTCGAAGTGGGAAAAGTGTAAAGTTCCTTAGATGTAAGCGAGGATGAGGGATAGTGAGTTGATCAGATTCTATTATTTCGTTATTATAAAATAAAATGTCGATATCGATTAACCGAGAGCTATATTTTAGATTTTCAGTTTTCTCTTTTCTTCCAATTTTATTCTCGATTTTTTGAGTTTGAACTAATAGTTCTTGTGGAGAGATTCTAGTTTCTACAAGAATAACTTGGTTTAAGAATAAGTTTTTACTTTCGAACCCCCAAGCGTGAGATTGGTATATATTTGAGGATTTGGATATAGAACCAATGTTTTTGGAAATTAATATTAGTGCGTTTTCGAAATTAGATTTAATATTACCAAGGTTGCCACCAAGTAGTAAGACGATGTTATTCATCTTTTTTTGCAATTAATAGAATTGGGGTTTTAAATAAATCTTTGTATTCTTCACCTAATTCTTTCATATCTTCATCATCTTCGTCGTATAGCCATTCAATTTTTACTGAATAATTGCTCTCGTATAATTTGTCGAATTTTACAATGATTGAGAAAATAGCTTTAGCAGATGCAGTATTGAAATAATCTAATTCAAATACTATATTAGTAACCTTGCATGGGGATGAAAGATAAGAGTCAATCCATTGAATAATGGGAGCGTAGAATTGAGTAGAATCTTCGGGTAATGATCTACCAGAGAATGATAATGTTCCAGTTTTAGAGTCTAATTTTACATCAGGAGTTTGATTGGTTTTTTTAATTGATATATTTTCCATTTTGAAGCTCTTGAAATAGTGTTATTTACTGATTTTTGCAGATAGAATAAAGAATGAATAATTCTCATTAATAGGATGGAAATTGAAAGACAATTTATTTTTAGTTTTTCTTGCGATATCTATAAATCCAAGACCAGCACCTCCTACATGAGAAATTTCAGAATCCTTCAATGTTTTTTTATAATAACTTCTTAATTCGTCAGTATTTAGAGTGTTGATATGATTAAGTTTATCTGTTAGAAAAGCTTTTTTTTCATTTTTTATAGTATTTCCTGTGACAATATTGAGTTCATATTCATTATTGGAGATAAGAAAAATACCCTGTCCAATATTATCTTGCTTCATTCCTTCTATGCAGTCCGAATGTTTGCTAATATTTTGGAGACACTCTACCATTACGTTAAAAACCTTCTTTTGACCTTTGAACTCTTCTGCTTTTAATCCTTTTTCAGTAAGAGTAGTAAAGACTTTCATAATATCATGATTAATCTCACCTTCGTAAATTAATTTAACATCTAAGGGGCGTACCGTTTGGTGAAAATTATATACTAATTCTTGGAAAGAAGTTTTTTTTGACTCCATAAAATTCGTTAAGATTATTCTATAAGTTTAAAAAATTAAAATAATATTTAAAGTTAATTTATTTTTAACAAAAAACCTATTTCTATCTTATTAATCTAATAAAGTCTTTATTTATTATTTAACTTTGAATAATAATTAGAAAGAAAATGACATTAAAAGAACTCTTACAATATTCGATTTTGTCCACAGATAAGTTTGTAATAA
>JAMOQL010000146.1 GCA_027064025.1 Bacteroidales bacterium | reverse complement strand
CAACAACTCCACTTTTGGATGGGGTGGTTGTGCAGGAAATCGCGAAACGGTTAGTTTTAATATTGACCCTTGCGATAACCCAGGCAAACAGCGTTTCTATATTGTTGTCGATCAGCATGTAGGCATAATTCCAAATAGTCAGATAGAAGTATCTATTAAACATAATGCTATTGTTTCTCTAGAAAGCAACTACGATTATTTTTCAGAAGCTAATGTTATCAATGGTTTAAACGAAGGACAAGCACCTTATACTAATGTTCAATTAACAGATGGTGTATATTCTGGAGACACTTCAAGTTTTGCTTGTGCTACAAAAGCAACAAGCGACCAAAATTCCTGTGGAACAAGAACTTTATGGTATAAATTCGATTCAGGAATTGATGGAGAACTACGAATCTTATACGATATAGTAGGCGATGCCTCATATTACAACAATAACGAGATGATGCTTTTTAAAGAAGTAATAATTGGAGATTCTACTAACACCGGCTTAGAATTAATTTCTACTTCTAACGTAAATATTTCGGGACAAATTTGGGGCGAATCTTGCTTAAACAAAGCTACTTATTATGTAATGCTTACGGGCTGTAGTTATACGGTAGAAAATGTAAGTCCACGCATTTGGTTAATATCAGAAGATGGCGGAAATTGTGAACAATCGGTTCCTATTGTCATGGCAAGTTTTGGAACAGCCAGCGAAAGCGTTACTGTTGATTGCCATAATATTGGAGGTAGTTTTGGCGAAGATGGTTCAAATATGGGTTGCTTAAACGGTCCTAATGGATATAAATCATCTTGGTTCAAAGTCGATTTAAACTTTACCGAACGTGCCGATTTAACCTTCCAATTGTCAGAAAACACAACCGCATTACCATCGCAGATTAGATATAGAGTTCTATACGGAACCTGTAATGCGATGACAGCAGGCCCCTGTAACACCGATGCTTCAACAGAATTTACACTAAACTGTATGATGTCAGAAAATTCATCCTATTTTGTTCAAGTAGTGATGCCAGAAAATACAACTGGAGAGATTACTTTAACAGTAACTGCGGAAGAAAGTCCAAATCAAACTTGTGAGCCTTTCGACCCACTTGCACCAACAGCTAATTTCACATATAATAACCCTTGCTCAGGCGATGAAACCTGTTTTGATAATCAATCTTCTTTAGGAGATTCACTAATATATAACTGGACTTTCGATCTTGGCAATTCAGCTTCTGATACCTCTACAGAAATTAATCCCTGCTATATTTTTGCCTCAGAAGGCACATACGATGTTCAGCTTATTGTAACCAATACAGAAACAGGCTTAGCCGATACTGTAGTTACAACAGTAACCATATATCTTCGTCCCGACCCTAATATTACAAGAGACCCTTCTGATAATCTTATTATTATAGATGCATCGACCGATTTCTACTCAAATGTTAACAACACCGTTGCAAGCCCTCCCACAACTTATCAATGGGATATGAGTAACGGAAGCACTGAAACAACATCTGATGTAACAGGAGTCATTTATACAGACGCCAATATTGGAGAAAACATAGTTTATGTTACCGTAACCAATGGGGAATGTATTATTATAGATGCAGATACTTTTAATGTCGGATACGAACCTATTTACTCAGGAGGATTTTACGATGGTTCTTCTGCCAATTTCCAAGGGTGTCCTACAGAAAATGTTTTTGCAGGAGGGTTCTACGATGGCTCTAATGCTAATTACCAAGGTTGCCCCACAGAGAATGTTTATGCAGGAGGGTTCTACGATGGCTCTGACGCTAATTACCAAGGCTGCCCCACAGAAAATATTTATACAGGAGGGTTCTACGATGGCTCTGATGCTAATTACCAAGGTTGCCCCACAGAAAATATTTATACAGGAGGATTTTTCGACGGTTCAGCCGTTATTATTAAAACTGGCGATATTGATATTCAAGCCCTTAATAATGAAATTTGCTCTGGAGATGACTTACAAATTAATGTTAACGAAAGCGACCCCATAGACACTATTTATTGGTATAAAAACGATCAATTAATTTCTACTATGACTTCATCTCCTTTCGATTTAACTTATGCTTTAGATACTTCTGCAACTATTAAAGCTATAGTTATTTTTCAATCTGGTGCATGTAAATCTATTCAAAATTTCAACATTACAGTTATTTACCCAAGCTTAACAGGAGCCGACGCAGGAATTGATCAAACTATTTGTCTAGGTGAATCTGTTCAAATCGGGACTCCGGCTATTAACGACACGGTACAATTTGTTTGGTCTCCAACAAATAGTTTAGACAATGCATTTATAGATATGCCTTATGCATCTCCAACTAATACAACAACGTACTATCTCACTGTAAGCGAAGTTTCAGATGCTTGTCCCTCGTACACCGACAATATGTTAGTAACAGTTATTACAGATATCCCTGTACTTACAGTAAACAATGAGCAATTATGTTTAGGCGAAAGCGAAAATATTACAGTTTCAGGAACAGAAGCAAGTGATGCAATAAATTGGTATACCAATACAAACACTGGACTTGGTACTACAAACACAATTAGCGTAAATACTGCAGATACATATTATGTAGAGGTTACCAGAGGAAACTGTTCGACATTAGACTCATCTGTAGTTACAGTATCCGACCCCTACGCTACTAAATTAGCTTGGCGATCTAAACAAACAGGAAATTGGAACGATGTTAACTCGTGGCAAGTTAACGATGGCTCTTCTTGGGTAGATGCTAATACTTACACCAATTCTTGTGGTAGTGCTGTAACTTATCCAACATATTTAGATTCAACAATTTTAATACAAAATACACATACCATTTCTTATAACTTAGCCTCTATTTCTGTAGATGAACTTAGCATAGAAAACGGCGCTACACTTATCTTGAAAGCTGGTGATATTCTACAAATGGTAGATAGTAGCTCAAGTATAAACATTCCCGACATCTTAAACAATGGTATTATGACCATCGAAAATACAGGTACATTATCTGGTATCGGAAACTCATTAATACAAAATAACGGTCGAATAAATATAGCTGGAACTTTCGATATCGCAGGTTCTTCATCACCACAATTAATTAATTCTGATGCAAGTACCGTTGCCTACACCAATGCAGACCAAAACATGTGGAGTGGCTCTTACGGTCGATTAGAAATATCGGGAACAGGAAATAAATCTGTAACAGCTACAAGCACTTATATTAAAACCGAAGTTGAATTTATTGATGGATATATATTGCTGGGTTACAGAAATATCATGCTTGCACAAGCAGCTATTGTAACGAATGCTTCTTATAATACAGGTTTCTTTATAACAAATTCTATGGGAACTGTTATTAAAAAAAGTTTAGGATCGTCAGGCTACGAAAGCTTTGTCTTTCCTATAGGTACAAGTTCAACTAGTTTTAACAAAGCAAAAGTTACAAATACAGGAACTTCAGACGATATTCGATGTAGAGTTTCAGATAGTTTCGATTTTGATGCTGTATTTTCTAACGACGAATTAATTGAAGACGAATCGGTAAATAGAACTTGGTATCTAAGCGAAGCCATCGATGGCGGTTCCGATATTAAACTCGAATTATTTTGGAAATCGGAACATGAGAATACAAATTTCGACAGAACAGACTGTCAATTAGGTAGCTACAATAACTCCGATGGATGGAATAGAATAGGGTTACAAGATGCGGCAACAGGTTCCGATACATGGACCGATATGTACACACATTTTGCAACAAATATTACAAGTTTAAACGCTTTTTCTATTGGCAGTTGCAATTTAGCTCCAATGGCATACAGAACCATAGCAGACGGAAACTGGACCGATATTAGTGTATGGGAGGTTTTAGATAATTCTGGAGTATGGGTATCACCACAATCCATTTCTTCTGCTTGTGGTCTTATCGATTATCCAACAAGTTACTCCGAAGAAATAACTGTCCGACATAATATCACTTATGATTTATCTATCCCTCAAGGTATAGATCAAGTAACAATAGAGCCTCAATCTGTACTCACTATTACATCAGGAATAAATCTTTTAATAGCAAATGGTACAGGAGTAGATATCGACAACTCTGGACAAATAATAGTTACAGGAAATATCTCTGGAGAATCGAACTTCGAAATATCTAATCAAACAGGAAGTTTATTTAATTATAATGGTGGTAACCAAACTCTACTAGACTGTAATTATGCACAACTTAAAGTTGATGGTAATCTAGCAAATGCAGGAAATATTAAATCAGTTATAGGCTCTAACACTAAGGTTAATGAATCTTTAACTTTTACAAATGCTAAAATTAAGCTCGACAGTAACTTAACAATGGGTGTAGATGCTGTTATCGAAAATCCTTCGCAAAACACAGGTTATTTTAAAGCTTTAGACTTAGGCTATTTAATTAGAGGATACAATACAGGGAATACAATTAGTAGAATTTTCCCAGTAGGAGGACAATATTATTCACCGGCAACCTTAACCTTCGACAGCGTTGCTGTTGCAGGAAATATGTCGTGTAGAGTACGAGAAGATGTTCACCCTCAAAACTCAAGTTCAATTTCTAGATATTGGTGTATAAATAAAACAGCTCTAGAATTCGAAGGAACATTCGACTTAAATTTGAAATACAACCAAAATGATTTACCATCCATACCTACTTCTATGAGCCAAGAACTAGAGATGGTGGATAAAGCAGGTGCTTACGATATAGACTACGCTACTGCAGATCATTGGATTTATTACCCACAAGGAAGCGAATATTATGTCGATGTTGATAATAATTCCGCAACCATGACTCACAATCACTTTTCCGATTTTACCCTTTTAAGTCAAGACAACGCTTTACCTGTTACTCTACTTTATCTATCGGCAAAATGGAACAATAACAATAGCATACTTACTTGGGCTACAGCATCGGAGATTAACAATTCAGGTTTTGAAATCCAACGATGTTCAGGGCACTGTGATAATTTCGAAACCATTGGATTTATTGAGGGACACGGAAACTCTAATAAAATTAATCTTTATCAATTTATAGACAAGAATATTAAATTACACTCTGAAGATAATTTCTATTATCGACTAAAACAAATAGATTATGACCACAAGGCTGTTTATTCTTACGTCGTTAATTTATCAAAATCTGAAAATGATAAAAAACAAATTGAACAAAACAGAATATTTCTATACCCAAATCCAGCCATAATTTCCAAAAAAAGATATGTAGTTATTGAATCTTCGGAAGAGCAAGAGGTAGAAATAAATGTTAGAGATGTAATTGGTAAAGAATTATTTAGAGATTATAAATTGCTTAAAGAAGGAGAAAATATTTATGTTCTCGATACAGACCGTTTCTTAGAAGGCACATATATACTCAGTATACGTTTTGATGAAAAAGTTATCAATATTAAATTTATAGTAATAGAATAATAAATAATAAAAGTAATGAAAGGAAAATTTAGTGGCTTATCGGCCATTTCGAAATTAGGAATTTTTATCCTTATTATCATTCTGTCCTTAGTTGTGATCGGAATTATTGGAGCATTAATCGCAGGTTGGATCAGTGGGATGTCACCCACATCTCCCCTAATCAGCGACTATTCAAACCCCGATACATTGCTATACATGAAGACTATGCAATTATTTCAATCCGTTGGTTTATTTATAGTACCTCCAATTATTGCAGCCTATCTATTCAATAATTCCGAAAATAATTATCTTAAGCTTAAATTGAACAATCCATTTTTAATCGTTATTTCTATATCGATGATGGTCGTTGCTTTTCCTCTTATCAATTTACTAGCAGAAATTAACCAATCGATGAGCTTACCCGAATCTATGTCCGGTATATCAAACTGGATGAAAGCTTCAGAAACAGCTAATAATGAAATTACAAAATACTTTTTACAAGCCGATAGTTTTGGTGTATTCTTATTCAATTTAATTCTTATAGCACTTATTCCGGCTATTGGAGAAGAGCTACTTTTTAGGGGTATTGTTCAGCGCTTATTTAGCGAAATGAGCAAAAATATTCATATTGGAATCTGGGTATCAGCATTTTTATTCTCTGCAGTTCACATGCAATTTTTTACTTTCCTGCCTAGATTTTTAATGGGTGCCATGTTTGGATATTTTTTAATTTGGTCCAATAGTTTATCCCTAACTATTGCTGCACATTTTGTAAACAATGGTTTAGCCGTATTAATTAACTATCTCATTCAAAAAGGAAGTATCGATGCAAGTATAGAAACATGGGGAACCAATAACATTTGGGCCTCACTAATTAGTGCTATAATTTTGTTTGGAGGCTTCTATTTTATCCATAAAAAGAAAAATCAACTCTATCAAAAATCAATTATCAGAATAGTTAATCCATAAAAATTATTATAAATATGAAAATAGCAATTGCAATAGTACTCGTTGTTCTCTGCGGAAATCTCAATGCACAAAGCTTATTTCTATATCTCAACAATGGAGATATAAACGAATATCCGTTAACAGAAATATCAAAAATCACTTATTCTCCTACAGAAATGATAATTAATCAAACCGATGAATCGCAAATTATCAATGAACTTTCTGATATAAGAAAGTTTAACTATGCCCTATCAACACAAATTATTAATCATAAAAAGAATAATGATATGAATCTTTTAGTCTACCCTAACCCTACCGCAAACCAAATCAATATAAAATATAAACTTTGTGAAAATTCAGAAGTGAAGATTTCAATTTTAGATATTAGTGGAAGATATCTAAATACAATTTCTGATGAAAATAAAATAACAGGAGAACATCATTTAACTTGGGATTTCAATTTAGAAAACGGAAATTATTTTATTCATATTGAAAGTAAAAATCAAACTCAAATCGAAAAACTAATCGTATTAAATTAATAAAAAATGAACAAAATAATATTAATAATTATAGCCTTATTTATTGGAGCTAATTTATTTGCACAATCGCACATGACCATTCGTAAAACTGATGGCACAACTATTTCAGTTGCTATAACTGAAGTCGATAGCATCTATTACGAAGATATTTTTACTTGTGGAGATATATTAACGGATATCGATGGTAACGAATACGGAACCGTACAAATAGGGAATCAATGTTGGACCAGTGAAAGTTCAATATCTACACATTACCATGATGGAACAGCTATTCCGCAAGCAAGTAGCAGTGCCGATTGGGAAAGTTTAGGTCATACAGGTAAAGGTTATTGCTTTTACGAGAATAATGAAAGTACAGGAGTTGTATTGTACACTTATTCAGCAGCTACCAACGGAGTCATTTTCGATACTATTTCCGAAGCAACTGTACAAGGTGTTTGCCCAAGCGGCTGGCATTTACCATCAAGAGCTGAATATAACGAGTTAATTGACTTTTTAGGAGGGCCTTCTGTCGCAGGAGGAAAACTTAAGGAAATAGGCACTACTAATTGGATTGCTCCTAACGAAGGTGCTGATAACAGCTCTGGCTTTACGGCATTCCCTAGTGGATTTAGAATGAATACAGGTTCGTTTTATTATTTAGGAGAATGGGCTGGCTTTTGGAGTTCGTCAGAAGATCTTCAGTATGTAGAAAGAGCTTATTATATGGTTGTGAATAACGAAGATGCCGATGCCAGTATTGATGAATTTCATTACTTGAAAAATAATGGAATGGCCGTTAGATGTCTTAAAGATTAACTAATACTATATTAGGAATAGCACATTTCTATGAATACTTCTAAAATCACAGATTTCATGGAGTAAGAAATTTTGAATTCCTAGTTCAAAAAAAATTGCTTATCTATAATCATATGATGTAAGTCTTGAGATAAAGATTCAGAATGGGATTAAAATGGATAAGCAATTTTTTGTTTTCTCTCATATTTCAATGTTATTTAAAGTATGAGTTCGCCCTGTTCTCCCATTTTATAAATTGAAATTATCAACTAAAAACTTATGTGCTCAGAATTTATTTGTCCGCTCAGAAAAATATATCTTTGTTATTAACCTTACGGGGTTAAAATGATATATAGATAATTTGTATCTATTTGAACAAAGGCAAGTTAACAAATAAATAATTACGATTAATTGGTGTTACTTTAATAACATCAAAAAAATATCTTATTTCAAATAACAAAACTAAGATAATGAGCACATTCGACAACTATAAATTCAGAAATAAAAAAGTACTTATTCGTGTAGATTTCAACGTTCCTTTAAACAGCGATTTACAAATTACCGATGATACCCGAATAGTTACAGCAGTACCTACAATTCTAAAAATCCTTACCGATGGTGGATCAGTTATCATAATGACTCATATTGGGAGACCAAAAGGGAAACCAAATCCCAATATGTCAGTTAAACATATTGTCGATCACATATCGTTACTTTTAGATAGAAACGTAAAATTTGTAGACCAATACCAAGAAGATGCTAAAGCTATTGCCAACCAACTAAAAGCTGGTGAAGTCATGATACTTGAAAATCTTCGTTTTACAAACAAAGAAATACAAGGTGACGAATCTTTTGCAAAAGAATTATCAGAACTAGGCGATGCCTTTGTTATGGATGCTTTTGGTACCGCTCATCGTGCTCATGCATCAACTTCAATTATTGCAAAGTTTTTTCCATACGATAAAATGTTTGGCTACTTGGTCGAAGATGAAATAAAAAACATCGACAAAATTATTAAAAAATCTGTAGCTCCTTTTACTGCCATTATTGGAGGATCAAAAGTTTCCACTAAAATAATGATTATTGAAGCTCTTCTCGAAAAAGTTGACAATCTAATAATTGGAGGTGGAATTGGTTTCACCTTTGCCAAAGCAATGGGAGGAAATATTGGAGATTCTTTAGTCGAATTAGATTACTTAGACGTAGCCCATTCTGTAATGAAGAAAGCTAAACTATTAGGTGTAAAATTATATCTACCAAGCGATACCGTTGTAGGCGATTCGTTTTCTAACGATGCAAAAGTTGACCATACAGACATTATGAACATCAAAGATGGCTGGATGGGGTTAGACGTTGGGTTTAAAACAGCTAATCGTTTTGCAGAAGTCATCGAAAACTCAAAAACTATTCTTTGGAACGGGCCCATCGGAGTATTCGAAATGTCAAAGTTTTCAACAGGAACACTCCGTGTAGCCATGGCAGTAGCAAGAGCAACCGATAAAGGAGCCTACTCTTTAATAGGAGGTGGCGATTCTATTGCCGCAGTTAATCAATACGGATTAGCAAAAAACATCAGCTATATTTCTACCGCTGGAGGTGCATTATTAGAATATATCGAAGGCAAACAATTACCCAGTATAAAAGCTATTCATCAATCCTATTCGGTAGACGATTATCAATTTAAAAACAAGCGTGCACTAATTCGGGTAGATATGAATGTACCCTTAAATGAAAACCACGAAATTACAGACAAAACCAGAATCATCACAGCAATCCCTACTATTCACAAAATATTAGTAGACGGAGGCTCTGTTGTTATTATGACCCACATAGGAAGGCCTAAAGGGAAAAGAAACGAAAATATGTCTGTTAAACATATTATACCAACCCTTAACAAACTTTTAGGTATCGAGGTTAAATATTCCGAAAAATGTATTGGTGAAGCGGTTAATAAAATGGCTCAGAATTTAAAAGCAGGAGAAGCAATGATTCTTGAAAATTTACGCTTTACCGATAAAGAAATTCAGGGAGACAAAAACTTTGCAAAAGAATTAGCCAAATTAGGAGATGTTTTTGTTATGGATGCTTTTGGTACCGCCCACCGAGCACACGCATCTACTTCTATAATTGCTCAGTTTTTTCCAGAAAATAAAATGCTCGGTTACCTAGTCGAAAAAGAAATAAATCAAATTGATAGGGCTGTGTACAAAGCCAAGAAACCTTATACCGCAGTTATTGGAGGATCTAAAATTTCAACCAAAATTGGGATCATAGAATCACTAATAGACAAAGTTGACAACTTAATTGTAGCTGGCGGTATTGCTTATACTTTTGCAAAAGCTCAAGGTGGAAAAATTGGGGATTCTTTAGTAGAAAATGACTATTTAGAAACGGCTTTACGAATTCTAGAAAAAGCCAAAGCAAGAAACGTCAATATTTATTTACCTACCGATACTGTTATCGCTGACAGCTTTAATAATGATGCAAAAATAAAACATTGCAATATTAATAAAATCTCTGACGGGTGGAGGGGTTTAGATATAGGAATCGAATCTGCCGATACCTTCACTAAAGTTATTTTAAACTCAAAAACAATAATTTGGAATGGTCCAATTGGTGTTTTCGAAATGTCAAACTTTTCTTTAGGAACACTTAAAATAGCCATGGCCATAGCTCGTGCCACAAACAAAGGAGCATACTCTCTAATTGGCGGTGGCGATTCTATTGCTGCTATCAATAAATTTAGTTTAGATAGAAAAGTTAGCTATATATCAACCGCAGGAGGAGCTTTATTAGAATATTTAGAAGGCAAAAAGCTCCCTAGTATTAAAGCAATTAAAGGAGAAAGATTTTAAGTCAATTATTTATTTAATAATACCAAACTAGAATCGTTTTAAAATAATTTAATAAAGTGGCAACCCTTTTTGTCATTAATTCGTCATAAATTTGCAGTTGAATTAAAACATTAAATAAATAAGCTACACAGATGCTTGGATAAATTATAAAATCCAAACTACATAGATGTTTATTTTTATTAATTTTTATAAGAATACAGTATAAGAAATAATTTAAATAAATGCCTAAAATCCTATACACATATAGTTTTATACTAATACTATCTCTTGTTTCTTCTACCCATCTTTTTTCTCAATCTCTTGTATTAAACGAAGTTTCTAATGGTACAGGAACCGCAGAATATGTAGAAATCGTTGTTACAGGGCCTGTTCACTGCGATAGTCCTCCAGACAGCATCGATATCCGACATTGGATTATTGATGATAATAACGGGTATTTCAATGGCACGGGAATAGCACCTGGAGTTTGTCGGTTTTCAAATGATAATCTTTGGAAAAATATTCCTACAGGAACGTTAATTGTAATTTACAGAGGAACCAACAAAAATTCGGACATTGGTCCTGACGATTTCAGCATGACTGACGGGAATTGCACGCTAATTCTTCCTATCAGTTCCAATTTATTCGAAAGAAACGACAATCAACCCAATAACACAGACAGTAGTTTTCCTACTGGAGGCTGGGTAAGTTCTGGAGATTGGGATGCTGTTGCTATGAGTAACACTAACGACTCTTATCAGATTCGGGATATTAGCAACATATCAACACCATTGCACTCCGTAAGTTACGGGAATAACAATGCCAATAATATCATATACTTTTCAGGTAGTGGCGGGAGTACTGTTTTTTATTTTGATAATACAATCGATGATGACCCTTTTAACCAAAACTCTTGGGTTTCGGGAAGTACTACCTCCAACGATAACGATAATGGACCTTCCGAAAATAATTCGAATGATCAAACTCCAGGATTTGCCAATTCAACTAATAATCAAACTTGGATAACAAATCTCAGCCATAATTGCACCCTACCTCCTATTGTAGATGCTGGAGAAGACGACACCATTTGTGGAGGTTCGGCTACATTAACAGCCACAGGCGGTGGAGCAGCAGCAATATATACTTGGAATAATGGTTTAGGAACAGGAGCATCGCAAACCGTTAGCCCAACAAGCACAACTCAATACATTGTTACAATGACTGAAAACGGTTGGTGCGTGAGCGATACTGTAATTGTTGTTGTAGGAAGTGGCGCTACATTTACCTTATCATCTACCTCTCCTAGTTCATGTGGAGGAACAGATGGGAGCATTACTATTTCCGGATTAACAGCCAATACAACCTATCAAGTTACTTATAATAACGGAGCTGTTCAAGGACCAAATTCCTTAACAACAAATGCAAGTGGTGAAATAATTATCAGTAATTTAGGAGCAGGAAATTATACAGATTTTATTGTTGATATTTCTGGTTGCCCCGCTACAGACAATAGTATAA
>JAMOQL010000145.1 GCA_027064025.1 Bacteroidales bacterium | reverse complement strand
GATAGTTCTTTTTCTAAAAGAGAATAATCAATCAATTCATTTTCTTTTTTCTCCCAACTGCGGACTGGAAACCAACGTTTCCAAAAATATCCAAATTCATGAGGTCCACTTAGACCTTTAGTATAACCTAAGTCCGAAGATAAATCTAATGTGTTTTCGTCTAAATTAGACGATAAATTCTTAAACAGCATTGCCCCAATGTAAGGAGCTTTCCAATATCTAGCAATAAAATTATTGGGATATGATAATTGAAAATATTGAATCAAGCTTTGCATTAATACTGTTGTTCCTGAACGTTGTGCTCCAACTATAAAAATTATTGGGAATTGAGGTTTTGAAAATGCAGAGATTAATTTAATCTCTTTTTCTACAAGAGAGGTATTCATCTCTTCTAAAACCAATTCTTGATTATTATTTTTCCGATATGTTGTTGCTCTATTTCTATCCAAATCTCTCATATTTAACTGTTAATACAATTCGTATTTATAGGGCTTTAATTACATTTACAACTTTTGATATCCCATTTACATCTATCTTCGAAAATAAATTTTCGATCATTTGATTGTTATCCCGATTTAACAAGTTATCTATTTTCTTCGATAAACTGCCTATCGAATAACTATCTTTTGTTCCCCAATAAAATCCCAGTTTATTATCTCCAATATAACGCCCCCCAATCTGTTCTCTATCGGAGAAAGCAAGAATCACATTTAGCGATTTCAAAACACCCGACTCCCAAACGGTTAATCCTCCAGAATTAAAAACCACATCGGATTCGGCTAATAAATAAGGCATTTTAGGTGTGTTTTTATAAATTTCTGTTTTTACTTTTGACATAGCTACTATATCGTCAAAATCTATATCCTTTTTATACATGGACCCCTGTACAATTATTATCTTATCAATTTTACTATTTGCTTTCAGCAATGCTTGATAAACAAATTTTGTTCTATCTGGTTGGTCAACACCTCCAAAAGTTAGAAGAATTACTTTTCCTTTCTTTGAAAACTTATGTTGGGAAAGATTTTTAGTAATTAACCGATAATCATTTTTGAGAATCACATATTCAGGACCCAATAATTTCTCAGAATATATCTCAGATGAATACTCTTGACCTAGTGCCATTATATTCTGATTTAAAACAATATCGGCATAAAAATGATGTTCATGATAAAAAGTTATCATCATCAGTTTTATATCATTTCTTCTGATATTAGTCTGAAAATTTTTGGTGTAAAATTCAGGATTGTCGCTATCGATAATTACGATACTTCTTTTTCTAATAATTGGAAGGATCGATTCTAATTCAGATTTCTCTTGATCTATTACAGAAACTGTATATGCTTTATTTTCTAATCTTGAAATATCATTATTTGGAATATTCTTACAGATAAAATTAATTCTTAAATTATCTTTGGATAATTCATCGGCAAGAATTTCTGTTCTAACCAAATGACCTGTCCCAATTGTAGAATTGGCATCAACTCTAATATAAATATTTTCAATCATTTTTTGAAAAGCAAATTATGTTTTAATTCTGCTAATTTCCAATCTATTTCGTTATCGATATCTTGAACTTCTATTTCCGATATTTCGAAAGCTCCTTTGTTTGTAGATAAGTCTTTATCTCCCCTAAACCAATAGAATTGACCACTATCGTGATATGCAGGTTCAAGATCTTGAGAACGTTTCATAAAATCATAAGGGTTTATTGGTTTAACCTGATTGGCTTTATCCAGTTTAAAAGCTCTTTGTATTGGAAAGCCAAAACGAACGATAGGTCTTACAGAATCAAACTTACTCGATTTTAACAAACGGTATCCCTTTTCTAGATTTGTCGACGAAATTAATGGTGCTGTGGGTAATATTAAACAAACAAAATCAAAGCTCTTTCCTTGTTGATGATATTTTTCTAGAACCTCTTTTACAACTTCATTTAATGGTGCAAAATCGTTGGCCGTTTCTTTTGTTCTGAAAAAAGGAATCTGTGCCCCATAATTTCTTGAAATGTCAGCAATTTCTCGACTATCAGTTGAAACCATTATTTCATCGAACAAACCAATATCTTTTGCTACTTCAATAGAATATGCAATAATTGGTTTCCCCAAAAATTTCTTGATGTTTTTCTTTGGAATTCGCTTACTTCCTCCACGTGCTGGAATAATTGCTAAGTTCGCCATTTAATATCTTTTTACTAAAATCAGAAGTTTAGAAACTCAATTACTTTTTCAATCACAAAGTCTTGTTCTTCCTCTGTTAGAGTCGGAAACATAGGTAAACTTAAACAATTCTCATAATAATTCTCAGCAATTGGGAAATCTCCTTTTTTCCAGCCTTTGTTTTTATAATATGTATGATAATGAACGGGAATGTAATGTACTTGTGTGAAAATATTATGCTTTCTTAAGAAAGCATATAATGCTTTTCTATCCTCTATTTGAATAATATATAAATGATATGCATGATAAATATTTTCTTTTACAAGTGGTCTTATTATTTCTAAATCCTTAAAAGCTTGATTATACTTATTGGCTATTTCATTTCGTCTTCTAACACCTTTATTTGCACGTTTTAACTGAGAAATACCTAATGCGCAATTGAGATCTGACAAACGATAATTATAACCTAATTCTTGCATTTCGTAATACCAAGCTCCATGATTTTCGTTTAATAACGATTCATCTTTTGTAATACCGTGAGATGATAATAGTTTAAGTTTATTGAATAATTCTTTATTATTGGTAGTAACCATCCCTCCTTCTCCAGTGGCTATATGTTTTACAGGATGAAATGAAAAGATTTGAAGATCTGAATACTGACCATTTCCACAAAGTTGCATATTTTTCTTGCTATCGATAAAATAACCTCCAGGAGCATGACAAGCATCTTCTATAATCCACAAATTATATTTATTAGCAATTGCCCTTAAGCGTTCTACATCTACCGGATAACCAGCAAAATCAACAGGTATTACACCTTTGTAAGTTCCTATTGGATGACTCAATAGTTTTTCTTCCAACTTATCTAAATCAAGGGTATAGGTTTCTGGATTAATATCTACAAAATCAATTTCCCCACCACAGTATAAAACAGAATTTGCTGATGCAACAAATGTAATTGGAGTTGTTATGATTTTATCACCTCTTTTAACTCCTAATGATAAATTACATAAATGCAACGCATCTGTTCCATTGGTAACTGCAACAGCATATTTAGCTCCCACATATTTGGCAAACTTTTCTTCAAATTCTTTTACGGCGGGTCCTTGTGTTAGAAAATCGGAGTTAAGAACTTCAGTTACTGCCTGAATATCTTGTTCAGTAATATTGTGTTTCCCGTAATAAATTGGCTTCATATTAGCTATTTAATGCTTTACGTGTTTTCGAATAAGTTCTTGCATACTTTCAACAGTCTCCCACTTTTCATTATCGAAAGAGTTATACGAGAACCCATCTTCCATTTTCTTAGCATTATTTTCTCGAATATAATCTTCTAAATTAAAATTTGGCTTTGATGGCAGTATAGAATAATATTTTCCTAAATCATATGTAAAAAATGAATCTGATGAGGTTATCATTTCTTCATGAAGTTTTTCTCCTGGTCTGATTCCAACTTCTTCTTTTTTGCAATCGGGACAAACAGCTTCTGCAACATCTAAGATTTTATATGAGGCTATTTTGGGTACAAATATCTCCCCTCCCCAAGCTGTTTCTATGGCATTAAAAATCATATCTACACCTTCATCTAACGAAATGTTAAACCGAGTCATTCGAGCATCTGTAATAGGTAGTTTGCCTTCATTTTTCTTAGACATGAAAAATGGGATAACCGAACCATTAGACCCCATAACATTACCATATCTCACTACTGAGAATCGTATATCTCTCTTTCCTCGAATATTGTTGGCTGCAATAAATAATTTATCCGAAGCTAATTTTGTAGCTCCGTATAGATTAATTGGTGCTGCAGCCTTATCTGTAGAAAGAGCAACTACCTCTTTTACGTTATTAGCAAAACATGCATCGATTACATTTTGTGCACCAATAATATTAGTTTTTACCGCTTCCATTGGGTTATATTCTGCAAGATGAACATGTTTCATTGCTGCTGCATGAATAACAATATCAATATCTTCCATAGCTCTTATTAAACGATCCTTATCTCTAACGTCTCCTATAAAAAATCGAATGGAATCATATTTGCTTTTAGGATATTCTTGAGACATTAGAAACTGTTTCTGTTCGCCACGAGAATATATTACTAAACGTTTAATACTTGGCCATTGTTGATATATTCTTTGGGTTAATTGATTACCTAAAGAGCCTGTCCCTCCAGTAATTAATACTGATTTATTATTTAAGTCTAACATCGTGTTTTATGGTAAATAAATTATCTCTTTTTATTATTATTTTAGTATTACTAACCTCCTTCTGCATTTAGCCTCTCCTTATTCAAACCAATATTGAAAATATCTTCTAAAACTAAATCATTTATTGCATCAATATCAAAAAACTGGCTGACCAACTCTAACGTACAAATTAGTATTGTCGTATATTATTCTGTTTCTATCGTTTCAAAAAACATCGCCAACAGAATTTCCAAAATTAATATAGAGCAATTTGTCTATAAGAAGCTGTTATTATTGTAAATAAAGCACAAAATAAAAGAACATTTTTAATTATTAATATTTCTTAAGGGGATATAGAAAAAAGAAATTCTAATAATCACAAGCTAATTCGATAATATTTGCTTCCAAAAAGGCTCTGTTTTTATTTTATCCGAAAGATTGTTTTTCTTATAAAATTTATCCAAATATACAAAATATTCTTGTTTCAAGGATTCTATATTCCTAAGTTTATACCTTTCGAAAATCCAAAGAGTTTTCTTAAATCTTGGAAGTTTAATAAATATACTCTTTACATAAAATATATCACCTAAATGCATGAGTACATATCTAAGAAAATACAACAGATTAAATTTTACTTTTCTATTTATATTTGGCTGAATATTATTTACAACTTTCGCTAAATAATAGCCAGCTCTAATATGATTATAACCATCGGCAAACCCTATTACATTTTTTATTATTTCTTCTCTTGCCTTAACTTTTTCTGGCAAATTCATTTCTTTAACTGTTCTTGTTTGATAAAATTCATCTATCTTTTTTTTAAATGATTTAGCATCTGAAACAATAACTGTTCCCTTGTAATTGTCATCTCTAACGAATTCTATTTCGGGATTAATAAAAATGGTTGGAATATCTTTCATCATCCAAGCTTCTATTGTTGTTGTAGATTCAAAAGCAGTCCAAATATCAGACACATTTATTAATGTATGAACATCTTCTTCATTTCTTAAATACAAAACATTTGAATACTTAGAAAGTTTAATCATTTCGTTATTATCTTCCTGAGTAAGATGAGGGTGAATCTCGTTAGGATGACGTTTCAGGACAAATAGAATATCAGGATTATTAACAACGGTTTCTTCCAAAATATTTTCGATTAAGCCTTGCTGCTCGTGCATCCATTTAATTCTTCTTTCAGCATTCTTCCCATGTGTGTTTCTTACCTCCATCAATCCTGTTGGATTATGGATTTTACCAAAAGCCCAGCCAGCATAAGTAATAACTTTCTTATATTCCCCTAATTGATAACGTTTTAAGAATGATTCTTTAGACTCAAATTTATAAATCTTATATCTATCAAAACCTGTTGCTCCTGTTAAAACCATTTTCGATTTAATCTCTGGTAATTCATTAGATAAATACTCTTTTGTCCTTTCCGACCAATGACAAATATATTCTTGATAATAAACCTTATTTGTATTATATCCCCAATAATTAAAGGTTCCATTTGTCCTAAAATTTCCTTCAGAAATTAATGCAAAAACTTTAACTCCATTGGAAAAAGCATATTCTGATATTTGATGGTGTAATTTTGATCCAATAGTATTTGCAATAATGATTAAATCAGGCTTCCTCCTTCGTATTTTATCTATGTCAAAAATAAAAGCATTCTCTATATCAATATTTAAGTATTTCTCTGCAAAATAAATTAAGGGCAGTAATATTTCTACATCACGTCCTTTCTCGTCGTCAAAATAACAAAGAGCTTTAATCGGTTTGTTTGATAATTCCATCTAAATATTTTGCTAATTGTTTGGTTTGATTCTCTGATGAAAACTTTTTTATTTCTGATTGATTGGCTTTTATTTGATATTCTTGATTAAAAATAGATAATACGTATGATTTAATAGCATCGTAATCATCGTATTCATAATTTCCCCCAGTTCGAGTATCTATTAATATTTGTTCAACATCACTTCCTCTAATTCCTAGACTTAGGATAGGCTTCCCAGCACGTAAATATTCGTATATCTTACCAGGCAAACGACCTTTCGCATTATCGGCTTTATTTACAGGAAGAAACAATACATCTGAAGATAGCATCAATTTTAAAGCATCGAGACGAAGGATATTTCCTAATTCAATAAAATTCTCTTCTAATCCATTTTCTTTAATCATTTCCACAATAGAATAATCAACTGCACCGGCAAACTTAATTTTTAATCTTTGTTTAAATTGAGGATTCTCTGAACATAAGTCTGCTAAAACTCTCATAAAAGTGTCTGGTTTTCTATCAACACCCAAAACACCTGCGTGCGAAATTACAAACTCATCGGACTTCGGTTCTTCTCTCAGGTTCTCAAAATCAGCTTCGTCGTAACCATAATATATTACATCGACATCCTTTGCTCCTATCGATTCTAATTCGAGTGCCCAAGAAGGTGAAGCTATGGTTAGCTTTTTTGCTGTATTAAAAGTTTCTTGTTCTAATTGCTTATGTTTTCGATCTGCTCTACCCCCAATATTCATCATTTGGTAATAATCAACCTGAGTCCATGGGTCTTGAAAATCGGCTAAGAATGGAATATTGAATTTTGCAGCCAATTTCAGTCCTATTACGGTGTTTGTATGAGGCGGCCCATCGGTAAGAATTGCGTCAATTTTATTCTCTTTTAAATATTTCGATAGAAACCTAACAGAGGGCTTTATCCATAAGAAACGTGCATCGGGAATAAAAAAGTTTGCTCTAATCCAAACGGCAAATTTATCTAGAAAACCAGCATTATTTTTTCTTACATAAACAGGGTTTGTTTTATCGGAATTATTACGCCCTGTAAATTTTCTGAACAACGAGAAAGGTTCAACGATTGGATATCTAATCAACTCAATATCTTGAGGAATATCGTCAAAATTATTATTATCAAGTTGAGGATAATCAGCATTTTCTGGGGCGAATACTACGGGTTCCCAGCCAAAGTTCCGAAGATATTTTACAAATTTTAAATTACGCAGTACTCCGACACCACCTGCTGGCGGCCAATAATACGATATTATTAAAACTTTTTTCTTCATCAATTATAAAAACGAAGCTACAAAAAAAGTCAAACCCAAGAGCTTGACTTTCCTAAATATTTTTGATTCCATTCAAATACTCTATTTCTCTGCTGGTGCAGCAGGTTTTTCTGCTGGCTGTGCATCTGTAGCATTTGGATTAGGTAAATTAGGCATGGATTGGTCTTCCCAATTTTCAATTTGATTATCTAACATAGATTTTGTTTCGTCTACTTGTGCTTCGGTACGACTAATTGTTAAACTAGCTGCAACACTCAAAACAACAATAGTAATGGATAGAACCCAAGTTGCTTTTTCTAAGAAATCTGTTGTTTTTCTAACTCCTAACATTTGATTAGAAGAAGAGAAATTGGCTGCTAAACCGCCACCTTTCGAGTTCTGAACAAGAACGATTAATATTAGCAAGACTGCGGCTATAAGTATCAATACGGTAAATAAAACTGACATAATCTATGAATTTAATTGTAATTTTTTAACTTTCTCAATTTGACTCGCAAAGTAAGTGTTTTTTTTCGGATATTTCAAACTTAATTTCCGATAAGCTTCTATTGCTTTTTCATAATAAGCTTGTTGAATATATATTTCGGCTAAAGTCTCTGTCATTAAACTAACCCCTTCATCATTTTGTGGCAATTCACTTTGCTTATTTGTATCTCCTTTAAAACTTGGACTAGGTTTAATAACTTTGGATTTTGTATCAGACAAAAACGATTCTATCAAATGACTTTTTTTGCCTTTATTAATATTCTTAAGACGCATATTTGTAGGCTCTACAATAGGCTCAACATTAATTTCTGCTTTTACTACCTTTGTTTCTTTTGCCTTCGACAAACGGGTTAACCAATCTGAAAAAGAATGTTTCTCGTTAACAGTATCCATCTGAACTACGGTGGCGGACTCTTTCTCTACGCTCTTTTCTTCGGTTAAGAAATAATTTGATGGCGCAGAAACCGCTATTAATTCCGTTATTTCAGATAACACATCTGTTTCTTCCTCCGTATTTGCTTGCTTTATAATATTCTCAGAATCCTTGTCAGAATCATTCTTTATATCTTTTGCTAATTTCTTGGCATCTTCAATTATTGCTATATTTTTAGATGTTAATCCATCATCAACTTTTGCCTTTATTTGGCTATTATCTGCCTTATTTCCTACTTCGTCAAATGGGACAATCTTCTCTTTTATCTCAGGCTTAACCAATTTTTCTTTAGCCTTAGAGCTTCTAATTTCCTGTATTCTTTTTTGAATGATTTCTTGAGGACTTAAATTTTGTTCAAATTTTGTTGGTTCTTTAACGACCTCAGATTTCTTTTCTTCAATTTCTATATTACCTTCGTCAACTGTTCCTGTAACCTTTAGCTCCTCCTTAATTTCTACTTCTAAATCTTTAACAATTAGCTCGGGTTGTCGCTCAACAGAATCTATTAGCTCAATCTTCTCTTCATTGAGTTCTTTCAACGATTCTTCATCACTTCCTTCATTAATTTCAGCATTATTTTCTTTGGCAAAATCAATCGATTCTTTTTTGTCATCTTTACTCTCATTTTGCTGTAATCCTCCTAGAATTTGACCAATCATCAAAGTCGTATTATCCGAAATACTGACTGAGATATTGTTAGTTTCTTCTTCGATATTTATGGTATCTTCTACTAATAAATCGTCATTTAATTCTATTTGTTTATCAGATTCAACAAACGCATTATTTTCTTCTTTTATTTCTGATATCTCAACTAAACTCTCATTTACATCTTCCGTAGATTGCTTTTCTGAAATAACTAATATTTCATTTTCTACAACTTTAGTTTTTTCTTTAAGATAAAAAAGTAATTTTTTTCTATTATTAATATGAACGGATGAGAATTTCAGTTGTTCATTAAATTTAAAATTATTTTGATTGTATAATGATTTAAGGTATAAAACATGAGCGGTTTGGAAATATGGATACACCTCTAAAACCTCTTGCAATTCTGCAACAGTAGAAGCATTCAATAATTCTGGATGCTCAATATATTTATAAAAATCGCTTACATTCATAAATTTATTATTCTATTCTCTGGGTTTAATGAGGAGGAAGCTACCAATTGGCCGCCGATTTCATAAATATTTTTTCCATTAATTTTTCAATTATTAATCGATTCAAATCCTCTTCGGTAGATGTGAAATCTTGGTCTGCTTCGTAATCTCCATACTCACTAAAAACCTGTGTATAATTCTGATTTGGATCTATATTATTGATAAATTTGACTGACACCTTTATCGTTAAACGCATCATTGCGGCCTGATTTTGTTGAATAGAAACTGGGGATAACCGATACGATGTAATAGCACCCGAAAATTCTAAATCACCACTCGACGATACTAATGATAAACCCGCCTCAGAAGTAAACTTATCTTTCAAAGATTCTGTGAAATTTTGACTTAATGCGGGATTAATTAAACTTGCTCTATTCGAAAAGAAATCTACAGACACCGTTTTTACATCTGGCGATAATGATGCCCCAGAAAAAGAATAACTCATTTTGCAAGAAAGTGAGACAATAAGCAAAATAACAACTAGTAATATTTTTTTAATAATTAGGGTCATTGTTAATCTAGTTTGTATTCTTTTATTTTACGGTAAAGCGTACGTTCCGAAATACCTAAATCTTTTGCTGCTAATTTCCGCTTCCCATTGTACTTAGCCAATGCTTTTATTATTAATTCTTTTTCTTTATCGGCAATAGATAAAGATTCTTCTACGAACTCTTCGGTATCTTCTGCATTTTGCAAATCTTCTGAAGAAAATCCCAAGGGCTGGGCTCTGTGACCTCTATCTTGTTCTATCAGTTCAATCCTATCATCAATATTATTTGTAAAACTACTCTTTTCGACAGAATAATCTCCCGACATCAATTCTGCAACTACTTTTTTAAGGTCAGCCACTTCACTTTTCATATCAAAAAGTATCTTATACAATACGTCTCGCTCCGATTCAAAAGTTTTTTCGTCAACCGAATTATCTTTATAAATAACTGGTAATGAAGACCTTTCTATCGGTAAATATTTAATTAACTCTTCTCTATCTATATTTCTATTTTTCTCTATGATAGAAATTTGCTCGGTAACATTCTTTAATTGACGAATATTTCCTGGCCAACGGTATTTCACAAGCTCTTTACGGGCAGCATCATTTAAGCGCAAAACAGGCATTCTGTATTTTTCAGCAAAATCGGCTGCAAATTTTCTAAATAAAATAGAAATATCCTCCTTACGTTCTCGTAAAGGAGGAATAGAAATAGGAACTGTATTTAATCGATAATATAAATCCTCTCTAAATTTTCCCTTTTTAACAGCTTCTTCCACATTGACATTAGTAGCCGCAACAATACGCACATCAATCTTTTCAAGTTTTGAAGAGCCTACTTTCATAAATTCTCCTGCCTCTAAAACTCTAAGAAGTCTAACTTGGGTTGATAAAGGTAGTTCTCCCACCTCGTCTAAAAAAATAGTACCTTTATCAGCAACTTCGAAGTAACCTTTACGTTTATCGACAGCTCCTGTAAAAGCTCCTTTTTCGTGACCAAAAAGTTCTGAATCTATCGTTCCTTCTGGTATTGCGCCACAATTTACAGCAATATATTGCGCATGTTTTCTATGACTAAAATTATGAATAATCTGAGGGAATCTCTCTTTCCCAACGCCACTTTCTCCAGTAATCAACACCGATAAATCTGTTGGTGCAACTTGAATGGCCACTTCTATTGCCCTATTAAAAGCAGAAGTGTTTCCTATTATATCGAATCGCTGTTTTACTTGCTGAATATCCATTTATTAAATCAAGATTTTAAATTCTTTACAAAGATACAATTAATAAATATTTCGGTTCTAAAAATACTGACAAAAAGACAGAAGTCTACAAATTACTATAATAGAGTTAAAAAAAGCTTAGCTAAATTGATAGCTAAGCTTATATTTTATCTTATAAAAGTTTTTCTTTAATATGCATCACCAGTAGCTCGCTTACCTGCAAATTTGGATTTAGTAACTTGGTTTCTTCCTATAAAAACGGCAACGCAAGCCCCTTCTGGATCAGCATCCATAGGTAAAGTCACATAAATAAATGCTCTCTGAGATTTCTTGAGACGATGTTTCCAATCTACATCTTTACTATTATCAAAAATCAATTTTTCATCAACAACTCTAGCTGTATTCCAGATTGTATCTACTGTAATTTCTGAACTTTCTATTACATAATCTCCTGTATTTTCATCAACAATATTATCGCCATACTCATCTACTTTATATACAGTATTGGTGTCCCTACGAATTTCCTTAATGGTCTTAACCGTTCTTCTATAAGGCTTAACGATTTTCCATTTAATATTCTCATAATCTGAACAAACAGTAATATGATACTCTTTATTGGCGTATAAAACTGTTTTTACAGGAATGGTATCGCCAGGATATAAGTGTGCAAAAACAGACTGTGCGCTATAATCGTAATCATACAAATCTGCATCACAATATCTATTATATTTATCGCAACGTTGAGCTTGAGCTGCTGTTACAAAAAATAGAGATAAAATACTTAATATAAATAAATTCTTCATTTTTTTATTTTTTTATTATTAATTAAGGCTCTTTACAAAACCATTACTA
>JAMOQL010000144.1 GCA_027064025.1 Bacteroidales bacterium | reverse complement strand
TATAGAAGTAGCCAAAGATTTATTTGGAAAAAATATACAACGATTTTTTTCGCAATTAGGGGCATTAATTCCTGTAATAGAAGAAATTCCTTTGCCTGCTGAAATAAAACAAGAAATGAATTTATATTGGAAAAGTTGGGACTGGTATAAAGAATTGATAATTAATAAATAACAATTGACAATTAGTTGTTTAAAGCAACTTTTAAACTATATAAAAATGCGAGATAAAAAAGAATTACTCAAGCAAATAATGATCTCTTTAGCAAAGGATGATCAAAAGCAGGCCGATAAACTTATTCAAGTATTTATGGATTATATTCCAGAAATATCTACCGAAGAAGTTACCGAAGTGGCTCAGCAATTAGAAGATGAGAAAGTATTTACCGATGCCAGTCAGCATGTAAGTATAGAGCGAAAAATTTTTGAAGTAATCGAAAAGAAAATACCTCAAAAAGACTTATCTGAGTTTACATCAGGCCACCCTATTCACACTTTTATAGAAGAGAATAAGCAAATAAAAGTTTTATGTGAAAGAGCTGGGAAATTAAAAGAAACTGATAATAGTTTTTCTGATTTATATTCAGATTGGACCCTAATCGCAAAACAATTTTCGGATTTAGATATTCATTACTTAAGAAAAGAAAACCAATTATTTCCTTTTCTAGAAAAACGTGGCTTTAATCATCCAAGTTCAATAATGTGGAGTTTGCACGATGAAATTCGTAGCCTAGCAAAAGGTTTTTTGAAAGTAGTAGCCAATAAAGATGAAAAATCAGCAATAATAGTATTGCCTTCTTTAATAAGAGAAGCTGACGAAATGGTAACAAAAGAACTACGAGTGTTATTACCAACAGCTGCGCGACTATTGACTAATGATGATTGGAAAGAATTACGAGTAGGCGAAGACGAAATAGGTTGGATAATCCCCGAGCCACCAAAAGTTTGGGATGTAAAAATAAGTATGGATAAACACTTAAAATCAGACCCAAAACGTATTTCTGCAATATTAAACATTGTAAACGAGTTTTTTGCAGGCAAAGCTCTATCTAAACTTCAAAAAGAATTTGAAACCGAACTTGATGGAACAATAACTCCTACCGAATTTGCTCTTGTAGAGCAAAAAATGGAAGATTTAGGCGTTGATAATTTAGAGTTTGAAGCCAAAATTGATGAGTTGCTTAAAATCTTTAAGAAATCGTTAGAAAAAGTAAGTATCAATAATCTTGATGAAGGACACCCTTTAGATACTTTTATTAAAGAAAATATAGCTATAAAAGAGCTGTTGGCAGAATTAAGAGAGGCTGACAAAAACGTAGATTTAAAAAATATTGACAACGATTATTGGGTAAAAGCGTATAATAAAATTGCACAAATAAATACTCATTATGTTCGTAAAGAGAATCAACTTTTTCCATACCTCGAAACCAAAGGTTTTGATAAGCCTTCGACAGTAATGTGGGCATTGCATGATGATGTACGTCAGTTAATTAAATTTTATCGCAACCTACTCAACGAAAATAATTATACCGAACTATTTGACACCCAAGAGATGATGTTCAACTCTATTGAGGATATGATTTTTAAGGAAGAGAAAATTCTTTGGGCAACAAGTATGGATTTACTCTCTGACCAGGAGTGGGCAGAAATTCGTCAAGGAGAAGATGAGGTTGGCTACTGTTTAATAGACACACCACCTATGTGGAACCCTAATTGGCAACATCCTTCAACGAAAATTGAAACTGAAAAAGTGCAAATTACAGAAAATGCAGAACCTGTTCCGTTTACTGAAGGAGGGAAATCAAACTCACAAATAGGCGGAATAAACCTTGATGTAGGTTCAATTACACCCGAGCAAATAAATCTTATTTTTAGATATATGCCTTTTGATGTTACTTATGTTGACGAAAATGATGAAGTACGATATTATAATAAAGGCGAAGACAGAGTTTTTCCTCGTAGTGCAGGAATAATAGGCCGTCAAGTAAAATATTGTCATCCTCCAAAAAGTGTACATATTGTAGAAAAAATTGTTGATGCTTTTAAAAGTGGTGAACGCAACGAAGCTAACTTTTGGATAAACTTCCATGACAAATTCGTTTATATTCAGTATTTTGCTGTACGTGACAATGCTGGAAACTATAAAGGTGTGTTAGAGATAACTTACGATGCCAAAACTGTACGAAGCCTTGAAGGCGAACAACGTTTGTTAGATTGGGAGTAAGGCGCCAATAATCACAATATTATATTATTTAAAACTTAGCACCTCAGGATTTATTTCTTGGGGTGTTTTTTTTTG
>JAMOQL010000143.1 GCA_027064025.1 Bacteroidales bacterium | reverse complement strand
AGTATCTTTAAGAATATTAAAATCTATATCGAATTTTAGCAAACGGGCATCTTGCCACAACTCTCCACAGCCTTCTGCGTAAGTATTCCCTCCTACGGCAATAAAATTACCATCTTGTGTTTGGATAATTTTGAATACTTGCCCATGAGTCAATTCTAGATCGGCAGGTTCGTCAAAAACCAAACTTCCCAATTCTTGACCTAAAGCATTTAGTTTAATAATAGCCCATTCGGAAGCCCAATTATTTACTTTATGATAACCCGAACATATTAAATCGCCATTGTCTAGCTCTAAAATATTTAAAAACATTGCAGAGCTAGAAATACCTCTCTTCCATTCTTGATTGCCCTGTGCATCAGTTTTAACAAAATAATTGCCTTCATTAATAGTTCTTTCATAAGAGAATAACCAGCCGCCATCATGGGTCGCTATTATTGTTTTTGGATTGTAATAAGAAACTGCATCAGAATTAAATTCTTCTTTAGCTATTTCTTTTTCCCAAACAATTTCTAAGTCTTTTGTCATACATACTAATGACAAATAAATAGTATCTAATATATTCCCATTTGCAAAAAAATACAAAGAATCGTTGCGTGCTATAAGTCCTCCATAGGTTACTAAATCTAATGGGTCTACGAATCTTAAAGAATCGATACGATTACCTTGGAGATCCGTTTTGTAGATTCTACTTGTTGAATTAAACTCTGGACTTCTATCAGTAGCTATATAGTAATAATGGTTATCAATTTTTTCAATTCCAAAAGCAATCATATTTCTTTCAGAAGTAAGAACCTTATTAAATACAGGTTGGCTAAAGGAGGGTAAAAGGAGAAAGCAGAAAGCAGAAAGTAGAAAGAGATTCTTCATATGGTTTAAGTGTATAGTTTATTCAAAGATATTATATTAAAAAGAAAGATTTTCATTTGTTTTTCAAACGGGCGTATATTTTCTCCAAACGGTAATTTACGAATCAAAAAGAATTGTGTGCTTGCCTAAATAGCTTCTTTACAATTCTGGGTCGTGCGTAGTTTTTCCGTGTGAATTGGAAATGTGCTATTTGTGCGTTGAGTTTGTATTATTTGAAAAGCTGCTGCTATGCAGGGCAACGACTGATATAAGAGTAGTAGCGGCTTTCAAAGCGATAATCTTTAAATCTACCAAATAGCCAAATCGTTTCCGATAAATCAGTCAAATAAAAGATTTGGCGAGGCTGGATATGAGAACTACCGCTACAATTTTCTACCATAAAGCTATTACTTTTACATTTTGTTACTTTGTGTATTTATTTAACTATTATGTTTTCTATTTTCAATAATTTCCCTTTGCTATTTTTTATAAATAATAAATAATTCGATGGGCTTAAACCCGAAATATCAATCTGATTCATATTTGAAGATATTAATTTCTTGCCATTTAATGAATATACTTCTAAGTTAACATTGACATTACTTTCAACTGTAATATAATTATCCGAAGGATTTGGATAAACTTTAAAATCATTGTTATTTACTAACTCATTTATTGATGATGTTCCAACGACAACACTAAATATAGTCGTATCGCTTAAACAACCATATACATCTTCTGCAACAACTTGAATATATCCCATGCCCAACAAATTCCAT
>JAMOQL010000142.1 GCA_027064025.1 Bacteroidales bacterium | reverse complement strand
ATCTTGAATGGGGGCAGATATATCTGTAATAAGTACTTCATCATTATCATTCCCTGTAAAAGAAAAAAGATAGGGTTCGGCAATGGCTTCTTTATTTGCTTCTTTAATCTCAGCATATTGAATTCCATCACCATTCATACTTTTTAGTTCGTCCTCTATACGTATGCCACTATTGTCGTTATATGCGGTAATACAATAACGTCCAAAAGGTTTTTCCCAATCTGTTCTAATATTACTTAATTCCCAACTATCCCAAAGATCATCAAATTGTTTATTTTCTTTTAGTACATGAGAATACATTTCTTTGTATATAGATTTCCAGCTCTCATCACCAAAACTCTTTTGTGTTTTCTCAACTTGAGAAAGTGTTCTAATAACTGTTAAGTCGTTATTTAGCTTTAGCTCAATTTCTTTAGCATAACGAGCCATTAATTCTTCGGTATATTGTTTAGCGTTATTGGTTGCTGTTTCTCTTATAGAAAAACTGATGTAAAAAATGGCTGATAGCAAAAATATAGCCATTACACTGATGATATAAATCTGTAATTTTCTTTTAATATTTAATTTAAATCTCATTATCTCATAAATTGATTAAACTTAATTTGTAAAAATAATTAATTCGTTGGTAAAAAAAGTGTAATTATTATATTTCTAAACTAACTTTCACTAATTTGCAATTTACTAAAAAGTTAAGATATTATTAATACTTTTACAGAGAAATAATTTTATTGATTATGAATTATAAAAATCAAATCGTTATTTTAGTATTTTTTTTACTAAATACAAGCCTTTTTTCGCAACAAAAGTATTGGGTATTTCTTACTGACAAGGATAATACATCTTTTAGTCCTAAAGACTATTTTGACCCCAAAGCAATAGGTAGGAGAATAAAAAATGGAGTTCCTATAGATGATATTTCAGATTATCCACTAAATCAAAATTATATTCATAAAATTTCTGAGATAGTCGATTCTGTTGGTTTCCAATCTCGATGGTTTAACGCTGTTCTTATTTGGGCAGACGAAAATCAACTTAGTAAAATAAAAAATCTGAATTTTGTTAAAAAAACTCAAGCAGAAGTTCTTATTCCTCAATTAACAAACTACAAAACAATTAAATCTCACAATCTGAATATCGATTTCTGGAATATTAGGAATAAACAAATCTCTAGTTTAGAAGGACAGTTATTTGCTCCTTTAAAAATCGATGGGAAAGGAGTTAGAATTGCAATTTTTGATGGTGGATTCCCCAGAGTGGATAAGGATAGCGCCTTTATTCATATTAATACTAAAAATAGAATTATTTCGACTTTCGATTTTTCAAAAAATAAGGAGTTTGTTTATTATTCTAATACGCACGGTACTATGGTTTTGTCAAATATTGCAGGCGTTTATGAGAATGAAAAACTTGGTTTAGCAACAAGTGCCGAGTTTCTACTAGCAAAAACAGAAATTGCAACAGAACCATTAGCCGAAGAAGAATATTGGTTAGCAGCTGTTGAATGGGCCGATAAAAATGGAGCAGACATTATTAATAGCTCTTTGGGTTATGGGGTAGAGAGGTATTTTAGAGAACAAATGGACGGAACATCATTAATTTCTCGAGCTGCAAATATGGCTTTCGACAAGGGTATATTAGTTGTTAATGCGGCAGGAAATGAAGGAGATTTAAAATATTGGAAATATATAGGAGCTCCAGCTGATGCAAGCCATGTATTAAGTGTTGGCGGCATCGATCCATATACCGATTATCATATTTCGTTTAGTTCTTATGGTCCGACTGCTGATGGGAGAATGAAACCTAATGTGTCTGCAATGGGAGAAGTAGTAGTTGTTTCAAAAAATGGAGCAGAAATTGCTCAAGGGACTTCTTTTGCTAGTCCTTTGGTAGCAGGTTTTGCGGCTTGTGTGTTACAAATTCATCCCCAATACACCGCACAGCAATTATTCGATGAAATTCAAAAATCAGCAAGCCTTTATCCTTACTTTGATTACGCTCATGGATATGGGATTCCTAAAGCAAGTTATTTTACACAGAAAAAACGGAGCCCTATTGTTGCTACTTTTCAGTTTCGTAAAAAGCATCAGAAATTATTAGTAAAGATTCTCGAATATATACCGTCTAAAATAGGACAGAAGGAGTATTTATATTATCATATCAGTAAAGCAGATGGTTTTCTAAAAGATTATGGATTAATCGATGTTTATCAACAAAATGCATTAGAAATTGATTTAAGTAACTACATAAAAGGTGATATTGTTAGAGTATTTTATAAGGGTTATGTAAGTGAATTTATTATTCAGTAAAT
>JAMOQL010000141.1 GCA_027064025.1 Bacteroidales bacterium | reverse complement strand
AAAGGACTATACATTAACACAATAAATACCTTCAAAGCATTAGCTCTTAATAAATCGTAACCAGAAATCAAAACCAAAGCGGCCAATAAAAAGATTCCCACTCCAATATGTATAAACCCTCCATACACACCTATTAATAAGTAAATAATAAATTGCAAATGATAACTTAAGCTGATACCCTTCCCCTCCTTTTCTGCTATCCATTTTTGAGGTTTGAAAACAAGAAAAATAAGCATCAAAAACATAGCTCCACCTACCAAATAATTAAAAATCACTTGATTAATATCAATAGCAATTTGAGCCCCTACAATAGACCCAATAACAGTAGGAAAAGCCAGACTAAGACCTTTTTTCACATCTAAAAAAGATCCTTTTTTAAACATAAACGAAGATGCGAGAGTTTGCATAATAACGCCAACCCTAATAGTTCCGTTTGCATAACTAGGAGGCAAGCCCAAAGCCATAAAAACAGAGTATGAAATTATTGTACCGCTACCAGCTAAAGTATTAATAAAACCCACCAAAAAACCTGCTATCACAAGAATTATTATAATCGTAGGAGAATAGATATCATACTTGATTAAACCATCTAACAACATTGTACGAAAATATATATTTTTATAACTAAACCATAACAATTGATTCTGATATTTTTTTTATATTTACTCATTAAATTCTTAGGCAACCATTTTAGTAACTTTAACGTCTAATGGGGAGTTACAAAGAATAATTTATTAATATTTAACATCATATAACCATGAAGAAGATTCTACTTTTCTTACTAACTTTTACTTATTTAGGATTATTTGCTCAAATCCAAGATAATACAGAAAATTATTGCGGTTACAATATCGCCTTAAAAATACTTGAAAAAGAAGGTCGACTTCAACAATATTTAGATTGGCAAGAAAACTCCATACGAGAATTTAATGCACATAAAGATCAAATTGTCAATCGACAAATGAATGAAACATATCAAGTACCTGTTGTAGTTCATGTTCTTTATGGCGCACCAAATGGCACCAATGTCACCGATGCACAAATTGCAGTGATGATGGACAATCTCAATAAAGATTATTCAAGAACCAATGACGACGCAAACGTTACCCGCCCAATGTTTTTACCAGATGCATCTGCTGTAGATATTCAATTTTGTTTAGCTCAAACAGCTCCAGATGGAACTTTAACAACAGGTATTACCAGAACAGAAACAACTCATGGTTGGTTTGATCCTGATACAAATTCCGAAGATGCAAAATCTACTGCAGCTGGAGGAATAGATTCTTGGGATACACAAACTTATTTAAATGTTTGGATTTGTGATATGACTCAAGGTTCAGGAATGGGAACTGTAGGTTATTCAACTTTACCAGGCTCTTATGGAAGTCCAACAGATGGTTTTCTAATGGATTGCGTAGCAGTTGCAAACAACAGCTTAGACAGAACACCAACCCACGAAATAGGTCATTATTTTGGTCTATTACACCCTTGGGGACCAGGAGCCACAGGAAGTTGTACCGACGATGATGGTTTTACAGACACCCCTCAGACTAGTACCGATAATTTAGGAGGAGGATGTTCTGATGTTACCGCAACCTGCGGAACTGATGATCAAATAGAGAACTTTATGGGCTATTCGAATTGTACCAATATGTTTACCAATGAACAAGCGGCTTACATGAAGAACACTCTTGAAACAACTCGTTCAACTTTATTAAATAATAATTGTTCAACACCAACCCTAACAGCCAATTTCACACCCAATACCCCAACGGTTACTATAAACGCAGGACAAACTGTAACTTTCACAGACGCATCCTCAGGACCAACTGGAATTACAAGCTGGGATTGGACATTTAATAGTGGTTCTCCAGGAACTCAAAACTCACAAGGACCTCATACCATTACATACAATACACCAGGGCTTTACCCTGTAAGTTTAACCGTAGGTGATGGAACTTCTACTGACACCAAGACCGTTACAGGTTTAGTAGAGGTATTAGATGTATTAAACGCAAATTTCTCTGCTGATATTACTTATGCTGCAATGGGAGAAACAGTTACATTCTCTGATCTAACATCTGGACCTGATGCGATTATAAGTTGGGATTGGGATTTTGGTGATTCTAATACCGACAATGTTCAAAACCCTACACATCAATATTCCGCAATAGGATTATACACTGTTACTCTAACAGTAAATGATGGTACAAATAATGATACAGAAACTAAAACAGAATATATTGAAGTTTACGATCCCCTTGCGTTAAATATTATAGATTTCGTAGGTATTCCTACTACAATTAACATTGGAGAGCAAGTTAATTTTGAAGTTAATTGTAATCAAGCAGATGCAGATATAGACTCTGTTAGATGGTATTTCGAAGGTGCTGATAATTCTACAAATATGCAAACCAACACTAACACCTTTAATAGGACCTATTCTACAGGTGGTATTTTTGATGTAGAATGTAGGGTATATAGAAATAATGCTACAGATGGTGACACACTTATTAAAGGAGATTATATTGTAGTAATTGCTCCCGATAGCGTTCCTGTTGCAAACTTTGTTGCTACACAAAGCAATATCCCCGTTGGAACTACCATAGACTTTATTAACTTAACCAATATTATTGATCGATTAGATTCCGTCAGATGGTTCATTCAAACAGACGCAGGAACAACCGTTCAATCAACAGATATTAATCCTACGGGATATACTTACAATACCGTTGGAGATTTTGATGTCCACTTATTTGTTTACAGCCCATTTGGAAATCATGATACATTGAAAGTTGGACATGTTCATGTTTATGACCCTGCCAATCTTAATCCTATTTCCGTCAATTTTCAAGCTACAACAGTAAGGTTAATTACCCAAGGAGAATCGGTTCAGTTCGAAGATCTATCTGAGGGAGATATCCAAAATTGGGAATATATTTTTGACAGAGGTGCAGGTGATACCTTCTTGGAATATGAATACGATCAGAATCCAGAACACACATTCCTAACCGCAGGTATTTATCATGTAACACTTATTGCAAACAATACTACCTATGCCGATACCTTAACTAAAGAACGTTATATTATTGTAACAACTACTCCTTGGCCAGAGCACGATGGTTATTGCGATACTTTAACAAATATTCAATATAACGAAAATCAACTTACATTTAGAAAAGCTGATTACCCAAGTTGGGGATATTTCCCTGGTCATTATGCAAAAAAGGCAAGCGAAACATCCTCCGAGAAGAAAATTGTTCGTTATGCCGAGAAATTTGAAACTTATACACCCGATGTTGTAAATGCTGTTTTAATCCCTGTTGCTAAAGCATACGCAGGAGATAATGATGCATATATTCAAGTTATGCTTTGGGATGCTGATGCCTCAGGAAGACCGAATAATCAATTAACAGGATACTCTGATAACAAAATAGACATTAACAGTTTACAAACTGGCATGTATAATTATATAGAACTTGACGAAGCTGTAAATGTAGATTCTGTATTCTTTGTAGGATTTAAATTAAAATACAAAACAAGTACTTCTCCTCAAGATACTTTTGCTGTTCACATGGCTCCAGAAAGACCTCTTTCAGAAGATAATACTGTTTACGTTTCTAAATTATCGTCTGAAGGCTCATGGTTAACTCCTACAGAATTTCTAGAATTTAATATGAATACTTCTATGGCTTTAAAAGTAATGGGTTGCGTAGTTAACGTCCCAGAAATTAAAGAAATTGAAGCAACACTTAATATTTATCCAAATCCGGCTTCAGATAAAATCTATATAGATCTTGGTAGTATAAATATTAATCAAATTCAAGTAAATGTATATGATATTGTTGGTAAAAAAATAAATACAAAACTCATAGATAATCAAACCAATATATATGAGTTAAACGTCAATAATTGTAAAAATGGATTTTATTTAATAAATATTAATGTTAATGGTTATCAAATTACTAAAAAGATAATGATACAAAAATAAAAGAACTTTAATCAGAAAGAGCAAACCAAGACTTTGGTTTGCTCTTTCTTTTTTGCACAAATGTTCAATATAAGATCGTTCTTAACAGAATTTAACAAGCTTATTTCAATATAAATATTTATTTTTGTTTTCTAAAAAATCAAACAAAAATGAAAATCAGATTTATTTATATATTACTATTAATAAGTACTCTTAGCCAAGCACAAAGTTCACTTTCAGGAACAATAATAGACGAAAATAATAATAGTTTAGTAGGAGCTAATATTTATATACCCCACTTAGGGAAAGGAGCTGTTAGCGATATCAATGGGGAATTCACTATTAATAAACTTCCTGAGGGGAAATATAAAATGGAAATTTCTTTTTTAGGATACGAAACATCTATTTCTATTATTAATACCAAAAAAGATAATTCAAAAATAAAGATACAACTACATCCAAATGTATTACAGTCGGAAGAAGTTGTTATTTCTAGTGGTGTATATTCTACCCAACACGAAAACGCCATAAAAATTGAAAGTTTAGATGCAAAAAAAATTGAGAATTTAGGGAATCCGAATATTTATCAAGCTATTTCTAAAGTTCCAGGAGTAGATATGATAAGCAAAGGCGAAGGTATAAGCACCCCAGTAATAAGAGGTTTATCGACATCGAATATTTTGGTTTTAACGGATGGTATACGAATGGAAAATTATCAATTCTCAGAGAATCACCCATACTTAATCGACGAATACGGAGTTAATAATATAGAAGTAGTAAAAGGTCCAGCTTCGCTCCTATTTGGTTCTGATGCTATTGGTGGAGTCTTAAATTTTATTTCGGAAAAGCCTTCCTACAAAAAAGATTTAGCTATCGATTATAACTCATTTTATAACTCGAACAGCAATGGTATTTCAAATAATTTAGGTATAAAAGGAAAACATAATGAATGGTTCTGGGGTATCCGAGCTGGACAAAAATCGCATAAAGACTATACCGACGGTGATAGAAAGGTGGTTACAAACTCACGATTTAACAGTCAAAATATTAAATTATCGACAGGACTTAATAAAGAGTTTGGGAAATTTGCAATTTATTATACATATAATAAAATGAAACTAGGCTTAACTGTTCCTCCCTCTATTACTTTAGTAAGTGATAATAATCGAGACTTAAATGCATGGTATCAAGATTTAGATAATCATTTTCTTTACACTAAAAACACATTGTTTTTCAATAAGCTAAGAACAGAAATCAACGCTAGTTACCAACTAAATCACAGAAAGTTAAATACTAACCCTTCTAGTGCCGATTTTACTAATGTTGATATGAGCTTACAGACTATTTCTTACGAGATAAAAAACAATTATAAATTTGGATTAGGAGATATTATTTTTGCACTCCAAGGAAAAAATCAAACCAATACTAACCATGGCGCACCGGGTTTAGTCGTTTCTGATTATAGCCACGATAATTGGGCATCATTACTACTTTTACAATTAAGTTTAAATGAGAAAACACATTTACAAATTGGAACTCGTTACGATTTCATCCATATTCAAATTCCTGAATTAGTAAATTCCGATAAATTTATTGACAACAGCTACAATAATCTTTCTTACTCAATGGGGTTAACTTACCAACTAAACAAAGCACTATTGTTACGTGGTAATTTTGCATCGGCATTCAGAACCCCTAATGCATCAGAACTTTCGCAAGAAGGAATGCATGGCAATAGATACGAAAAAGGAAATCCTAATTTAAAATCACAACGCAACTACGAGGGAGATTTAAGTCTACATTTCCATAATCAATTCTTAGTTTTTGATGCTAGTGGATTTTACAACAGTATTGAAAACTATATCTTTATGTCTCCTACCGACGATACCATTTCTGATGGATCAAAAGTATATCAATATTTACAAAATAACGCAACTATTTACGGCACCGAATGGGGTGCAAAGATAATTTTCTTGAAAAATTTTAGTTTAAAAGAAACCTATTCTAACATTATTGCTAAACAAGAAAATGGAGATTATTTACCTCTTATTCCACAAAATAAAATCCTATCCGATTTACGTTACGAAATTAATAATGCAAAAAAAATCAAGCAATTATATGCTAGTTTAAATCATACCTTTGCTTTTAGCCAAAAAAACATTTCTCCTTTTGAAAATCAAACCCCTGAGTATTCCGTTTTTAATTTAGGAATAGGTTTACAAAAACAATTAAAAACTATCACCCTCGATTTTAGTATAAAAGTTAATAATCTACTTGATGCAGCTTATTACGATCATCTTTCCACACTCAAAGACTTGGGTTATTACAACATAGGGAGAAATATCAACCTTGGTATTCGACTTGTTTATTAATAATATTTAACCTTTATATAAATGCTGCAATTAGCATTCAGAGAAAAATAATCTTGTATTATTTACGGCTCAAATATCTTGGATATTCATAATAATCTTTTAGACATTTCTGAGCAAACTACAGCTCCAGCAATAGAAATATTTAATGATTCTGTTAAATCTCCTTTCGAAAAATTAGGTATAGTAATTTTTTGATCTAATAAGCCCTCCACTTCTCTAGAGATTCCTTTCCCTTCATTACCTAGAACAAAAACGTCTTGCTCTGTAAACTTAAAATTGTAAATCGATTCTCCATTCATAAAAGTACCTAGTACTCTCAAATTGTTTTTACGAAAATTGCTAATCACATTTTCTAAATTAGCGTAGCTTACTTTTAATTTAAAAACAGTTCCCATAGAAGCTTGAATAACTTTATAATTAAACAAATCTACCGATTTCTCCGAGCAAATTATCTGATTAAAGCCAAACCAATGAGCCGTTCTTATAATAGTACCCAAATTTCCAGGGTCTTGAATATCATCTATGAGAATAGTTTTTCCAAGGCAATCATAATTTTCAAGTATTGGAAGTTGAACGATAGCAATTATATCTGAAGCCGATTTCATATTAGAAATACGTTGCATTGTTTTTGAACTAACCTGCTCTTTTAAATTAGTCCACTTATCACTAATTCTATCCAAAGCATTTGAAGCCCCCAAAACCTTAATTAATTTCAAATCTGACTTCAACAACTCTTCTATAGTTTTATAACCTTCAACCATAAATAAGCCATGCTCTTTTCTAAACTTTTTATGTTTTAAAGATGCATATATTTTAAGCTCATTATTTGTCATTTTATTTTTGGAATAAAGATAAGTATATTAATCATTATTTGTCGCAAATTCGGTATCCTCTAATTTATAAATTTTATCCGACCTGCGCACTATCTCATCTATCTGCATGGAAAAAGAATCTCCTTTTTGGGTCGCTTCAACAATTTCTCTTTCTACCCGGATCTCTTTTACAGTTGTTTCTATCACTCCTGTTGTTGGTCCTGTAATAATAATAGAATCTCCTACTTTTAAAGGGTCTCCTGTTTCTGCTAAAAATTCCGCAACTTTAAGTTTCGAGAAATAATTGGTTCCTTTTCCAATATATACTTTCCTTTTAGTAGCCTTTGAACCATATACCTCGCTCCACTCCCCTATTTTACGTCCCATATAATAGCCATCCCAAAAACCACGATTAAATACAGTACTTTGTCGGTCTTCCCATTTTTTTACTTTTTCTTTGGAAAAGGACTCATCTAAATACGATTTTATTGCCTCATCGTATGTTTGACAAACCGTTTTAACGTACTCTGGCGGGCGCCCTCTTCCTTCAACTTTTAACACTGTAACGCCTGCCTCCAATACTTTATCTAGAAATGGAATTGTATTTAAATCTTTAGCAGACATAATATATTCATTGTCAATCTCAAATTCTACTCCCGATTCTTTTTCGGTTACAATATAAGGCTTTCGGCAAGTTTGTAAACAAGCTCCTCTATTTGCCGAAGAGTTCTGCTCGTGCAAACTTAAATAACACTTACCCGAAACGGCCATACACAAAGCGCCATGTGCAAAAACTTCTATTCTAACCTGTTCGCCAGAAGGTCCTGTGATATTTTCTTTTTTAATAGTATCGGTAATCGACTTTACTTGTTTCAAGTTAAGCTCTCGTGCCAAAACCATTACATCGGCATACTGTGAGAAAAACTTAACAGCCTCGATATTAGAAATATTTAACTGTGTTGACATATGCAACTCAATCCCTTTTGAAAAGGCATAATTAATAACTGCAATATCAGATGCAATAATGGCTGAAACACTAGATTCGTATGCCACATCAACAATACGTTGCATCAACTTAATATCGTGATCGTAAAGTACAGTATTCATTGTCAAATAACTTTTCATATTATTATTTTGACAAATTTTTACAATTTCTTTTAAATCGTCGGTAGTAAAATTATTGGACGAATTAGCTCTCATATTCAATTGCTCAATTCCAAAATATACTGAATTGGCACCGCCTTGAATAGCTGCGGCTAAACTCTCGAAGCTCCCGACAGGAGCCATTAATTCAAAATCTTCTCTAGTTCTCATTATTTTTGATACTGTTTTTCTCTGTTGCTCTTCCTTTTCTACGACCTTTAGATTTCTCGACTACACTCGAAGTGACAAAGCCTCAAAACATTCTCTTTCCTCTCTTTCCGTTTACCTTTATACTATCTCGCCCATTATGGTTGTTTGAGTTGCTTTTGTGATTTTAATTTTTATAAAATCGCCTTTTTTGGAGCTTCCTTTAGGAAAAATAACAGTTTGATTTTGCGATGTTCTGCCATGCATTTGTTCTTCCGATTTCTTTGACGTTCCTTCAACAAGAATCTCAAAAATTTTCCCAATATCTTTTTGTCTTACTTCTCTAGATATTTGATGTTGTAAGTCGATAATTTCGGTTAATCTCCTCGACTTAACTTCCTCTGGCACATTATCTTTCATATTTCTATGTGCAAAAGTATTGGGACGTTCCGAATATTTAAACATATACGAGAAATCGTATTCAGCCCACTTCATAAGACTTAAAGTATCTTGATGTTCTTCTTCGGTTTCGTCGCAAAAACCTGTAATAATATCGCAAGTAATTGCACAATCTGGCATATGTCTTCTAATAGACTCTACTCTACTCATATACCACTCTCTAGTATACCCTCTTTTCATTCGTTCTAATACATTGGAATTTCCTGATTGTGCAGGGAAATGAATGTGCTTACAAATATTTTTATGTGAAGCCATAATTTTAAGCACTTCATCAGTCATATCTTGTGGATAAGAAGTAGAAAATCTAATTCTCATTTGTGGTGCTTGTTTAGCCACCAATTTTAATAATTGAGCAAAACTTACAGTTTCTTCGTTTTCTTTTTCCCACTTATATTTATCTACATTTTGACCTAAAAGGGTAACTTCTTTATAGCCATCATCTAATAAACCTTGAACTTCTGACAAAATTGTTTTTGGCTCTCGACTACGCTCTCGACCTCTTGTAAAAGGTACTACACAATATGAACACATATTATCACACCCACGCATTATAGACACAAAGGCTGAAATACCATTTGAGGCATACCGAACTGGAGCTATTTCAGCGTAAGTTTCTTCACGTGAGAGCAATACGTTTATTGCTTTTTGTCCACCTTCAGCTTGAGCAATTAAATTTGGTAAATCTCGATAAGCATCTGGTCCTACAACAATATCTACTAATTTTTCTTGTTGTACTAGTTTTTCTTTCAAACGCTCAGCCATACAACCAATCACACCAACAATAGCATGTTTTCTAATTCTTTTTACTCTTCTAAATTCCCCTAACCGACCTCTAATTCTTACCTCAGCATTTTCACGTATAGAACAAGTATTAATTAATAATAAATCGGCCTCTTCCATAAGCTCAGTTAATTGGTAATCTTCTTTTATCAAAATAGCCATAACCACCTCACTATCTGACACATTCATCTGACAGCCATAAGTCTCAATATAAACCTTATTGTTAGCTTTATTATTGGTCAATGCTTTTTCGTTATCAAGGGTATATTTTTTTGCGTCAATCATTCCAAATTATTCAATTATTATTTAAGATGACAAAAATACAATCTTTATTTGGAATCAATATTAATAAGTTTAATTGTTTATTAAAAAGTCTACTCAAGAATTTATTTCCCCATATGAACCTAGCCCAAAATAATTACTCAAGAATTGGTAAGAACTACTTAAATAAATTAGTTTTTTTAATGGAAATCTGTTTATTTATCTTAAAAAGGTTAATGTTTATAAAAATATTCCTAAATTTGTAATACTAACAATAATTTATCAAATGAAGAAAATAACACTTTTATTAATGACTAGTATTTTGCTTTTGGCTTCTACGGTAGAAGCTCAACATGATATTGATATTAATGCCGCTGGTATATTTTATAAAAATTTCGGCATCGACTATGAATATATTATTCAAGACCAAATGGGTGTAGGCTTATCTTTTACTTATGCTCAAAATACACTAGGTGTAAAATTAGATAAAGATGCAAAATTTTCTGCAATTGATATAGTTCCTGAATTCAAATTTTATTCTAATCCTAGTCAAGGTGGTGACCAAGTTTACATTTCGAGCTATTTAAAATACAAAAATGCTACATGGGAAGATATGATGTATAAGGAAAACACTATAGAAACAACCTATAATTTAAGCTTTTCAGGTTTAGCATTAGGATTCCAAGGGGGATTCAAAAAAGTATTTCCTTCAAACTTTTACATTGAACTTTCGGCAGGTGTTGGTCGTTATATTATTACTAATTGGAATGACACAGCTAATCCAAAACTTAAATTATCAGATGCCAAAAATGATACAAAAAATAATACTTATGCAGATAATTTTATGTATAATTGGGATTTTCGCTTTGCCCTAGGATTAGGTTGGAGATTTGGTGGATATTAATCCAAAAAGAAAATATTGATATAAAGAGATTAGGTTTTACTTAATCTCTTTTTTTGTATCTTGTATTAATCCCATTTGGAATATATATTGACGTGATGCTTACATTGAATAAATAAATATAATTGTTATCATCCCAATAGAATCTGCCACGAATATATTGATTTAAATTTCAGCCATGATTAAACTTTATAATGCACAACAAAATAATCTCAAGAATATTTCTTTAAAAATTCCTAAAAATAAACTTATCGTTATTACAGGCGTTTCTGGCTCAGGGAAATCTTCTTTAGCTTTCGATATTATTAACAAGGAAGGTCAGAGGCTTTTTTTAATTAATCAATCTGCTCAAGCAAGAAAATATTTAGGAAAACTTCAGAAATCACAAATAGATAAAATAGAAGGACTTACTCCTACTATCTCTATTGCTCAGAAAACCACATACAAAAACGCACGCTCTACAGTTGGCACATTAACAGAAATATACGATAACCTTCGATTGCTTTTTTCAAGGTTAGGAGAAAGTAAAATTACGAGTAACAAAATGAATCGCAGCTTATTCTCCTTTAATAGTATTATGGGAGCCTGTGAGCATTGTCAAGGTTTGGGCATCGAAGACAAAATATCGGTAGATTTACTTATAGAAGACGAACAAAAAACAATAAGAGAAGGTTGCTTCAAAATAACAAACCCTGATGGATATATTATCTACTCGCAGGTAAGAATGGAGGAATTAGAAAAAGTATGCCAAGCTAACAGTTTTTCTGTTGATATTCCATGGAAAGACTTAACTGATAAACAGAAAAATATCGTTTTAAACGGCAGCGATAAAATAAAAATTCTTTATGGAAAACATAGTCTAGAGTCTAGAATGAAATGGACTGGAATAAAAGCCAATCCAAGAGAAGCCGAATTTTACAAAGGCATTCTTCCTGTAATGAACGAAATTTTGAAAAGAGACAGAAACCCCAATATTTTGCGTTTCTCAAAAAGTCAGAAATGTTCTATTTGTAATGGTGCTAGGTTAAAACATGACAGCCTAGAAATAAAGATATTAGGATATAATATTTACGAACTCTCACTATTATCTTTATCAAAATTAAAGATAGTATTAGATATCAATCAATTTCCAAAATCTAAAAAATATATTGTTAAACCTATTATTCAGAAAATTAATACACAAATTATTAATTTAGAATCACTTGGTTTAGGATACCTAAGTCTCGACAGAAGTGCAAACAGCTTATCTGCAGGAGAGATCCAATCCATTCGGTTATCA
>JAMOQL010000140.1 GCA_027064025.1 Bacteroidales bacterium | reverse complement strand
TGCAAATTACCTGATTTTTCTTTAATTGAATTGAAGAATAAAGCATCCCTATTCTCTGTAATTCTCTTAGTTTCATTTACACTATTAACTAAACCCTCTTTCTCACAACTCATAAAAGCAGTAATTCCAAACATTATCATTACTGCAATAATTAATTTACTTTTCAATTTAAACATTTTTATAAAATTTGTAACGAAAGCATTTTATTTATTAAACTTTCGTTGGTTAAACAATAATTTCGCTTACTCTTTCAATTTTCAGCATATTTCAATTCGGCTACTCATTTATTTAATGTCGTTTTTCACTTTCATTCACTCGACGTTGGATAGTTAGTCCTAATATAACCGTTATTTCTTTCTTAAATTGACCATAACGTTTAATATACTGGGCGGTGGCGAGTTGTTTGGTAGTTCGTTTCATTGTGGAATAAAAGTAATAATTTTTTCCTAAACCTACACATCAAATTCGTCAAAATGTAGAATGAAAATCAGGATGATTTTCAGACCGATATGCGACGCCCAAGCCTGCGGCTGAACCACGCCACTGACTCCTGTATATTGTGTTAGCAACGAACATTTCAATCTATTCGATTATTAATTTTCTTGTTTCTCTTCCAAGTTTTACAAAATAGATTCCTTTTTCTAAATCTCCAACTTGAATTTTAAGTTCTGAATTAGCAACTTTAAATTGCTTTACCAACTGCCCTTGTATATTGTATAGTTCAATATTTTTCGATTGAGATTGCTTCGCTTTGCTCGCAATGACGATAAAATCATTGGCTGGATTAGGATAGATATCGAATGTTGGGTTATTTACAAACTCATTAAGCATTACATTTGTGCAATCGTCCATAAAATCGCCTGTGCCATCGCAACCCATACTATCGGTTTTTACTAACCACATTTGTTGGTCGGGAGTAAAGTTGTCATTATCCATTACGCCACCTATTATAAAACCATTATCTGAACATTGTTTAACAGAATACGAATCGCTATACGACCAAGTTGTGTCTCCTCCTGCTACATATTGCCTTTGTGGAATTCCTACCTTTACACGGACATTAAATTTAAGATTAATTTGCTAATAAAATAGTATATTAGAATTATGGGAACCAAGAAAAGGAATTACAGTAAGTCTTTTAAAGAAAAAGCAGTAGAATTAAGTTATCATCGAGATAACATAAAAGATTTAGCACAAGAGCTAGGAATTGATGTAGCACGCATATACAAATGGCGTTCAAATCCAATAAGTAGTAAAACTGTAAAATCTAAGCAAACAATATCTAATATTGAATTAGAAGAGATGAAACGTTTAAAAAAGGAATTGAAAAATACACAGTTAGAACTTGAGATATTAAAAAAAGCAGTACACATTTTTTCCAAGAGCGATGGGAAGTCTATCAATTTATAGCAGAAAACAAACAATATTTCCCCATTGAAAGAATGTGTAAAGTTTTAGAAGTAAGCCGTAGTTGTTATTATAGATGGTATAGTGGTGGCATTTCAAAACGTAAATTAGAGAATCAAGAATTAACAATAGCCATAAAAAGAGTGTATAACGATAGTAAACAAATATACGGAAGTCCAAGAGTGACAGAGGTATTAAGAAATGAAGGGCGCACTGTATCAGAGCGTAGAGTTGCTAAATTAATGCGAGCAAATGCTTGGCAAAGTAAAATAAGGAAAAAGTGGAAATCAACAACAAATTCTAAACATAAATTTCCAATATCACCAAACCATTTAAATAGAAATTTTAAACCATTAGAATTAAATCAAGTATGGGTTTCAGATATCACATATATAAGAACTTTACAAGGCTGGCTGTATTTAACTACTGTTATAGATTTATATGATAGACAAGTTATTGGATGGGCATTAAGTACAACTATGCATACTAATGTTACTATTATGCCTGCTTGGAAAATGGCAGTATCAAAAAGAAATATTACTAAACCACTTATTTTTCATTCTGATAGAGGAATACAATATGCAAGTAATGAGTTTAGAGAAGTACTAAATACAAATAGTTTAATTACTCAGAGTATGAGTAGAAAAGGTAATTGCTGGGATAATGCTGTAGCTGAGAGCTTTTTTAAAACAATTAAGTCAGAACTTATTTATCGTAGAACATACAGTAACTGGAAAGTAGCTGAATTAGACATATTTGAGTATATTGAAATATGGTATAATAGAAAAAGATTACATTCGGCTTTAGGATATAAAACGCCTATACAAATTGAAAATGAATTTTATAAAGTTAAATCTGTAGCATAGGTCTTAAAAATAATGTCCGACTTTTTGTGGGAAGTCCAATTTAAAATAAT
>JAMOQL010000139.1 GCA_027064025.1 Bacteroidales bacterium | reverse complement strand
GTAGGCGATCAATATAAATACTAAAATAATAGCTAGTTGGATGTACGGATAATAATATAATCGCATTAGTAAAATAGAATCTTGATAGTAGACGTATTGTTGAATATTTTCTGTCAGATGATTAATAATAGGAGGGTTCTCTAGTTTCATTTTTTCCAATTCTTTTTTTAAGTATAAAGAATCAGTTTGTTTTAGAGAATCAATATTTTTAACAAATAAAATTTCGTCTTCTTCGTTCACAACAATCATTGGAACTGTTTCATTCTTTTTAATAACTTCCAAAATAATACTGATATCTCCTCCATCAGAATCCATGTTTCCTAAGCGCTTCATACCATCGGCCCAAAGTTGAACATTTTTACGTTCTTCTTTTTCTAAATCTTTTACTAAAGTGTTGGTATATAGCAATGAAGCGATGCCAATCAAGAATCCGAAAACTAATAGAAATAGTTTCCACTTTTGTTTGTTTGAGTAGATATTCAATGTGCTTTTTGTGTTAAGTGTGACATTAAATTGCAGTTAGCATGCTTAAGACGTCAAGTTATGGGTATTCGTTGCTTTTATTGATAAAAGTGCTTCAGGGTTTTTAATTTCTGAAGCACTTTTAATAATATTTTTGTTTATTTGCCAGAAAATTTTGGCTTTCGTCTATCCATGAAGGCAGTCGTTCCTTCTTTAAAATCTTCCGTTCCAAAGCATTTTCCAAATTCAACAGCTTCTGTATTAAAACCATCAATCCCAGTTGTGTAGTAATCGTTTACGCAACGAATAACTGCAGCTACAGCCATTGGAGATTGTTTATTTATTTTTCCTAATAGAGTTTCTGCTTTTTCTACGGCTTTTCCTGCTTCAACTACGTAGTTGACTAAACGGTATTCTAAGGCAATATCGGCTTTTATTAGCTCCGCAGACATTAATAATTCTATAGCTTTACCTTTGCCTACTAGTTGTGTTAATCGCTGTGTCCCTGCATATCCAGGGGTTACTCCTAAACCAACTTCTGGTTGACCAAAAAGGGCGTGAGCTTCGGCTACACGGATATGACAAGCCATAGACAATTCTAATCCTCCACCAAGAGCAAAGCCATTAATGGCAGCTACGAAAGGTTTTCTTGAATCTTCGATTTTTTTGAAAACTCTCATTCCTTCTCGGCTTAGAGCTTCACCTTCCGAAACAGAAAATTGAGAGAATTCTTTAATATCAGCACCTGCTATAAACGATTTTTCGCCCGAGCCTGTAATAATAGCTCCAAGTACCGATTCGTTACTATTAACTTCATCGATTACTTTTTCCAAATCGACAAAAGTGGCTTTGTTTAAAGCATTCATTTGCTTAGGTCTATTGATGGTGATATAAGCAATCTTTTCTTTTACTTCGAATAAAATATTTTCTAGTTCCATATTTTTTTTTCTTGTAATTAATATTTTGTTTTATTGATTCATATAATCTTGCTCCTTCAAGACTTCGAGTAGCATATTCGAGAAGACAATGTTGTCCTCTTTTTTGTATCTATTATCGGTGAAGATTTGTGCCAAAGTTTCTTTTTGGTTCTCCTCTAATAGCGATTTTGTAGAATCTAAATTTTCTTTTTCGGCATAAATTCTGTCGATATCTTCTTCAGAATAGTCCTTGTAAGTTTCGTAATGGACGATACCTTCAATAGGAAGCCGATCGGTTAAATTTGGTGATTCGGAAGGATGACCAACCACGATAGTGGTAACAGGAACCACGCCTTTAGGAAGGTTTAAAGTGTCGATAATCTTTTTTGCCATATAAGTTGTTGTGCCCAAATAACAAATCCCTAAACCCAAATCTTCGGCTTGTAGAGCTGCATTCTGGGCGGCTAACAGAGCATCGATGGATGCGGTATAGAAAGATAAAAAATTATCGTAACCAGGTTTTGCTTTGCGTTGTTGGCACCATTTATTAAATCGATTAAAATCTGCAACAAAAGTCAATACTACGGGAGCTTGTTTGACCATATCTTGTTTAAAATGAGCTTCCCATAGTTGTTCTTTAATAGCTTCGTCTTGTGTTACTACTACGCTGTAAACCTGCATGTTGCCAGTGGTTGAAGCTCTGCTAGCTGCTTTTAAGATTAAATCTAAAGATTTATCGTCTATCTTCTGATTTTTGTATTGTCTTATAGATCGGTGATTAAAAACGGATTCTATCATTGTATGTTTTTTTTATTTTTACAATGATACAAAATAACTGATTATTTTCTATGTTAGAAAGTATGTTTTAGAAATTTGAATAGAGATTATTTAAGTGCCATGGGTTGTATTAAGTTATGAATGATAGCATACATGGTTAAACCCGAAACGGTTTTTATTCCTAATTTGTGGGTGATGTTTTTTCGGTGTGTAATTACGGTATGAACACTTATAAATAGTCTATCGGCAATTTCTTTATTAGTTTTGCCTTTGGCAACTTGTATTAGTACAGAAACTTCTCGAGCGCTTAATTGCTTTTCGTCTAATTCTTTACTAGGTTTTAGACTTTGTATATCTTTTGAGATTTGTTCTATCAAAATATCTTTTGGATGTAAAATATTTAGAATGTCTGAACCTTTAGATTTTCGGTTGTGTTTGATAATGTATTTTAATAAAAAATCTTCTTCTTCGAAATCCCTAATGAATTCGTCTGTGGAAACTAAAATATGGATTTTATGTTTGTTACGGAATTCTTCGCATTCTTTCATATTTTCGGCATCGAATATTAATCCTAGATTGCTAAATTCTCTAAAAAAAGAAACTAAACCTTTACGAATTAAATATGATGGTTCTAAGATTAAACAGTTGTATTGGCTCATGCTATTTCTATTTGATTAGCTAAAACAGCAGTATGATAGGCTTTTTCCATTTCTAAAACCTTGGGGACAATCACTTTTTCTTCGATCCGAGAATGTTCGTTGAGGTCGTTTTCTAACTTAAAAAGTTTAATTAATATGGAATTGTAACCATCAGTATTTAGTGGTGATGGTAAATATTTAATGATGATATTCTTTAGATCATAAAGCTTCTCTTCTACATCTTCGTGTTCTTGTTGATAATTAGAAATAGTGTATTTTTTCATGTTTTCATGAAAATTTATACAAGCTTTCTTACTTTTTAATGCTTTGTCCAAATCTGTTATGTAAGGATAAATTCGTTCTTCTTCGCGTTGAACGTGATTGATGAATTCTTCTTTATATTCGTTGAAGAAATTCTCCAAAAGCTGTTTGTTCTGGCTATTATTTTCTGAAAATTCAAGCTCGTGTATAAGTTGTTCAATTTCTGGGAATTTTTTGGTCAAATAAAAACGATGTGTATTTTTTAAATAAAATAAAATATCTTCTACATCGTGTGCTTGAAGATTGGATTGTGAGAAATAATCTTCGTCGTTGAATGAATTTATTATTTCTAGAAAGAAGTCGGGATTAATTTTATTATTTATACAAACCTCTTCGATGGTTTTTTCTCCAAAGCCTAATTCGATATCGAATCTGCGTATAACAGTGAGCACTTCAAAATTTTGATGAATGAGCTCTGCCATTTTTATATTTTTATTAATTAGCATATTAATTACTTTTAAGTTATTCTACTCTTTCGTACGCCCCTAAATCGGGCAAGCCATCTGCAATATGAGAATTGTTGTTTAAGTCTATTGGAGCCGCTTGCCCAATACTTAACTTGCCAATATCTTTTGCTGGTGATAAGGTGTCGAGCTGGTAGTCTAGTTGATAACTGTTTATGAAGTTAGGGTTAATATTTTTAATTACGTTGGTATAATGGTCGGGGTTTAAAGTGAATTCTTCTTCTACTTTTAATAGCGAATTCTCAAATAAATAATTGAACGGAACTGATAAGTCGTTACTTAATAAAAGTTCGTTGTCTTTATCGCCATAAATTATACAATTTGAGAAATCGGCTTGAATTAAATCGTAAACTATTTGTTGACCTTCGGCATTAGTGAAATTATTACTTATAATAACAGATGGTTCGCTGCGTTGTCCATAATTCCAATAATTGGCAAATGTACATTGCTCAAATTGATATGCACCACCTGCAAGAATAGCCATATTATAAAATCCGCAGTTACTTACCAAACAATTTTGGGCTTGGATCGTTGATGTAAGAGCAAATAAACCTGCGTAATTCATATTTTCTATTTTTGAATTCTTTATTATTAGAGCAGGTTTTTGCGAAGCCGATAAAGAGCCAACTTGAATCCCAATAATACCATTTCGGATTTCTGCCCAATTGATATGATGAACACCACTTCCGTCTGTCAAAATAATATTTCCCCATTGACCAGGAACGTTCTTGTATGCTTGTTCTAAGCGGTCGCCTTGTATGACTACTGGATTATCAAAAGACCCTTGGATATTTAGTTTGCCTTTTGCTATTAAATAGGAATCTTTGTGTAGATAAATTTTTACACCTTCCTCAATTGTTAGGGTTTGCAGACTATCAATCTGCATAGAATTATATATTAGATAAGGTTTATCGGCAGTCCAGGTTTGGGTTTGTATATGACCATTCTTTCTGCCATCGATATAATGAGCATTTTGTCCCCATGCTATTAATTTAACATCTTGACTTTTACCATTAATATTACAGACCAATGAATCTTGAATTACAAAAGGTTCATTTTCTGCATTTGGATTAACAGTAACTTCTACCAAAACATATAAACTGTCATTGGCATCGAGCTCAATATTTCTGACTAGTTCTGACGTTTGTCCGTTTATATTTAATCGGTATTGAGATGCAGACCCCATTCCAAGCCCAATTGAATTAATATTTAATATTTTGTTTGATGGATTGTGTATGGTTAAGTAAGCGGTTGTTGAGCCTACATTCGTAAAAACAGTATCGAAAAAGATACTATCTGTAGAAAACACTAGACTTGCGTTATCATCATTATTATATTCTTCTTTAATACAACTAGAAAAGAGAAGTGCAATACTGACAAAGATTAATATGTATTTGTGGATACTCATGTATAAGCAACGTTGTTTGTTTTCTTTTATTTTGTGGAATAGAAATATTTTTACTTTAGGGTATTTTCATAAATTTATGCGACTGTATTGAGATTCGCCATTTGGGGTTTTCTTTAATATAATCGACAATTAAACCTGTATTTTCTTCGTGACGACTCCATTCTGGTTGAAGAAATAATTTGCAATTTTTTGAAACTTTGTTGGAGCATTCTTCGGCCCATGCAATATCTTCTTTATTAAAGATAATTACTTTTAACTCACTAGCTTTCTCGAAGTTTTCTATTAATGGCATACTCTGTGGTTTTGGAGATAAGCAAACCCAATCCCATTTGCCAGTAAGAGTGTATGCTCCAGATGTTTCTACATGAGTATTGAATCCTATGTTATGAGCTTTTTTGGTTAAGACCGAAAGGTTATATAAACTAGGTTCACCACCTGTAACTACTAATGTCTTACCTTTTAAATTTTTTAGATTCTCAATAATCTTATCGATGCTTACAGATTTATGTTGAGCGGGATTCCAAGAAATTTTTTCGTCGCACCAATGACAACCTATATCACAGCCTCCAACTCTAATAAAATAAGCAGCCTCACCTGCAAAAGCACCCTCGCCTTGCAAGGTATAAAATCGATCAATTAGGGGCAGATGAGTTCCTGCTTTAAATTGATCGTTAAGAAATTTATCGTGTTGTTTCATTTATGTTTTTCTACTATTTGTTTGTAGCAGGACTTAAGTGGAATCTAGCCTTTGGTGTTACGTCTTGTCCTACAAATTCACCTTTTTGGTATTTGTAATATCCTGTAATAGCAATCATGGCAGCATTGTCGGTGGTGTATTTGAATTCTGGAAGAAATATTTTCCAATTTCTATTCTTACCTAATTGGGTCAAACGTTCTCTAATTCCGGAATTTGCAGAAACACCTCCTGCAACGGCTAGTTCTGTAACTCCAGTTTTTTTCATCGCTTTAATTACTTTGTCCATCAAAATATCGATAATTGTTTTTTGAAGCGAAGCGCATAAATCATAAGTGTTTTCACTTACAAAGTTTTTGTTCTCTTTAACTCTATCTCTAATTTGGTATAAAAAAGAAGTTTTTAATCCAGAAAAACTATAATCGAAATCTTTGACTTTGGGTTTGTTAAAAATAAAAGCATTGGGATTTCCTAATTTGGCGTATTTGTCAACAACGGGTCCTCCAGGATAAGGTAAACCAATGACTTTGGCACATTTGTCGAAGGCTTCTCCCGCAGCATCATCAATAGTGCTGCCCAAAATTTCCATGTCTAAATGGTCTTTAACGAGAACAATTTGAGTGTGTCCGCCAGAAACTAAAAGACAAATAAAAGGAAAGGAAGGTTGATGATTGTCTTCTGGATTTTCTTTTACAAAGTGAGCCAAAATATGTCCCTGAAGATGATTGATTTCGATTAACTTTTTATTATTAGCTAAAGCTAAGCCTTTTGCAAAGGAAGTTCCGACAAGTAATGCTCCTAATAAACCAGGTCCACGGGTAAATGCAATACCATCGATATCTGTAATAGTTATGTTGGCTTGTTTTAAGGCTGTATCTACAACAGGAATAATATTTTGTTGATGGGCTCTTGAGGCAAGCTCTGGAACTACGCCTCCGTATTGTTCATGAATATCTTGTGTGGCAATAATATTCGATAACATAACGCCATCTTGAATAACTGATGCCGAGGTGTCATCGCAAGAAGATTCTATTCCTAATATGGTAATACTACTCATTTTTCTAATTAAATTAATGTACAAAGATATTAAGAAGTGCGCAATAACTGCTATCGATTTATAATTCTTTGTTTTCGATTAAGGTAGAAAATAATAATTGACTGATTTTTTGAAGGTCTTTTTTTATTTCTTTTCGATTTTCGAAATAAGCCATTTCGCTTTCTTTTTGAATATATGGATCGTAAATACCTGTTGTATAATCAGGGGTATCTAAGGAGTGCAATTTGTTAAATGAGGATTCTAAATTTTTTTCTATTTTAGTTTCATTTCCTTTATTTGCTTTCAAACTCTTAGCTAAATTATATCCTATTTGTGGCATAAATGCAGTTATTCTTTTATGTCCTTCAAGGTAAATTTGGATTAATTGACCAAGGATTTCTTGGGCCTTTTCTGGATTTATTAGGTTGTGCTCAAATACGAGAGGGTTTTCGTAATATTTGGCAATAAAAATACTATCAAATTTTTGTTGACTAGCCATAATAACTAGATGGGGTAGCCATGCTTTTAACAAATATTTGGCTTTGCTAGATTCTCCAGAAACATTTGTGCAAATATACTTTTTATTATAGATGGGAGAAATGGACGACTTTAGGGTTATATTACCAAATTTCATATCCAAATGAAATGATTTGGCTTCTTTACCATCGGTGTATTCATGATACTGATTCCTTATTTCTTCGATCTCGGAAAAAGCTTCGTTAGTAATTATGGGAGCCATATTTGCAAGAGGTAGTGCCCCTGTTTTTTTGGCTTTCTTGGTGTACTCTTCAATATTATTTTTGTACTTGAATAGGTCAGTTTTAATAAAATATTCTAACAGCTTATCAGTTTCAAATATCTCCGATTCGGGTAATAAACTTGGGTCGTCTCGGAAATATATTTGTAATTTTTTATTGTAATAATATTGAAAAGGGTTTTCAAAGAAACTTATTAAATCCTGAAGGTTAAGTGTTTTTAATTCTTCGTTATTTTCAACTTGAGATTTTATTTCTATTTCGTGTTTTTGTTTATCATTATCTTCGGAAATATAAGTAAATAATGTTGAGCTTTTGTCAAAATATTTCTGACTAAAGGCATGTAATGGATGCTTTTGTATGAAATAATCTTGGATCTTCTCATTGGATGAGATTCCCGAACAGCCTGTTTCAATATAGGCTATTAACTCCTCAATTAAGAGGGATGGATTATAGCTTGAATTGTCTTTTGTGCTGTTTCCGATATAACTTAAATAAAGATGTTTACGTGCTGATAAGATGGTTTCTAAGAACAAATATTTGTCGTTATTTTTGGTGTTTCTGTCACCACGTTTGTATTCGATATCTATCAAGTTAAATGCTATTGGATTATCAGTTCTTGGGAATTTATCTCCATTTAATCCAAGCATGGCTGTAACTTTAAACGGAATAGAGCGCATTGGAATCATTGAGCAAAAGGTGATGCCTCCAGTAATAAAATTTCCTCCCCTTGGATTTGAGAAGAGGGCATCGAGAAAGGATTTTTGGAACACATCGAAGCTTATGGGTTCTTCTAGCCAGTGATTCATTTGTTCGATAGCTAAAAGATGTTGTTGGATATATTTTACTTCGGTTTCAGATTTCTCGTTCACCGCAAGCAAGTTATCAATTGTGTCTTCGATGAAGGTTTTCCATTCTGATAATGGGCGGTCGTGGATTCGATGGTTTAAGTTTAATATAAGATGATCGATAAACGCTTTAAATTGGAGTAGCTCTTCTGCATCTGAACCTTCGATAATATCGAGAGGATAAGTAGAGTAGTGTTCTAGCTGGAATTCATCTCCCCCTTTTATAGCATAACCCAAGAGAATTCGTTCGAGACCATACATCCAGCTTACGTATTGAGTGTCGTCAGAGGCGTAGCCTTTTATTCCGAACCGAATATTAGCTTCTCTAACCACTTCTCTAATTAATTCTACATTAGTAATTTCAAATTTATTTCTAATAAATTCTGAGTTCAAGAGTTGTAAGACCCCTTCGGATGTGAAGTCTTCTTGCGAGAGTTGAAGTAGAATTTCCATTACACCTACCAAAGTATCGCCTCCAGAGTAGCTTCTGTCCGCAATTGTATAGGGTAACTGATATGGGGAATTATCGAAAACGGCTTTTATATATGGCGTATATAGATCTACATCACTAACTTGAACAATGACATCTTTAGCTTCTAAGTTTTTGTCTGTATCGAAAAAATCTAAAAGTTGATTGTACAAAGCTTCAACTTCTCGCATAGGTGTGTACGATGAGCTAATCATTAAGCTTTTGTCTTTTAAGTTTTCAAGACTAATTGGATTTCGTTTTATATTTAGATTATTAAAAATATCGTTTTGAATTTTGCTTAACAATGTGTTGCTGTTAGGCTCTTCGGTTAATGTATCGTCGATTGCATTGACAAAGTCATCCGATTTGAATAATATATTGTAGGTGTCTTTGGCTAGTGCTGAGTAGTTAGATAATAGTTCGTTACCCACATGTAACTTAAGTTCGTCTATTCCTAAGCCTGTTTTTTTCTCTATATAATATACAAATTTGTCACTTACAATATCGTACCAATAGGTTTCTGGTGCAGGATTTAGAAAGAATAAATTAACATCTAAAATCTCGGATAACCGATGGAAGATTTCAATATGATAATCAGTAATTACTGATAAACCAAAAAGAGAGATTCTTCCGTATTGTCGTTTTATTTGTTGTTGAAAATCTTTGTCTTTTAACTTTTTTATGATGAGATCTCTAAGTTGTACTTTATCGTAACTTTCGTTAGGGAGTTCTTCTTTTATTTTGTTCCACAACCAAAATTGCCATTTTTGGTGTTTATCGAGGCGTTCTTGTTTATTTCTGTACTGCTGATTAGTTTCGTCTTTTTGTTTTGTAACTTTGGCTAAGTTACCTTTATTCCATGCTTCTATATAATCTTGTCGGTACAGTAAATATTGGTCAAATAAGTCAGCAATTTTAACAGAAAGCTGAAGTCGTTTAATATCATCTGTTTGGTAATACAGAGCAACTTGTTCGAATTGTTTCTTAAACTCGTCATCTTCTAAGAATCGGTAAATAATCCACTTTAAGTTTTCAGTATTGTATAGCGAATCGGATTCTATTCCTGCTAATTGATAAAGTTGGTTGATGAAAGAGTTAGGTTTGATAAAATTAAAATTTGTAAAAATACGGTTGTATTTTGCCGCTTCTAGTGCTAACCAACGTTCCATACCTGAAGTTTGCATAATAACCAATTCCGATGCAAAACAGTTACTATAGCCTTTTATATGCTGAGCAAATTGAAGGCTAAGATTTTCAATTTTATTTGAGATGTATAGTTTTAACATTTCTCTAGTTTACAAAAATTGCTTTGTTGTTTTGTTTTAATTGGTGTTATTTTATTAACAAAGCACAAATAAATTCAATATTTACAATTATTATTTACTGATAATAAAGTTATTTGATATTTGTGACAGTACAATGCTGTTTTGAATAAATAATAATATTCTAAATATTTCTTTTTGTGTAATAAAGGAGCGGATGCTATGGTACATTAGGATATAAAAAACCTCTAAATTCAAAATAGAGTTTAGAGGTTTTAATATTTATATAATTAAAGATTGCTTAGATTGAATAATCTTGAGCGGCTTTTAATTTATACATTTTGTGTCTCCACTCAGCACGTTCTTTTGCTGCTTCATAAGCTTCTTGAGCTTTTTCTGCACCAATTGTTTTTCCTAATGAAGAGAAACGTGTTTCTCCTTTAAGGAAATCAATAAATAAATCGAAATTAGGCTCTTTAGAATCGATTACAAATGGATTCTTTCCTTCTTTTTCTAACATTGGATTAAATCTCCAGTTAGTCCAATATCCAGAAGCAACAGCCTCTTTTTCGGTTGTCATTGTTTGACTCATACCACCTTTAATTCCGTGTGCAATACAAGGAGCATAAGCAATAATAATAGATGGACCAGGATAAGCTTCGGCTTCTTTCATAGCTTTAAAGTATTGTCCTTGACTAGCTCCCATTGCTACTTGTGCAACATAAACATAACCATAAGAAGTAGCCATCATACCTAAATCTTTTTTACCAATTCGTTTTCCTGAAGAAGCAAATTTAGCTACCTGAGAAATTTGTGATGATTTAGATGCTTGTCCACCAGTGTTTGAATAAACCTCAGTATCAACAACTAAAATATTTACGTCTTCGCCCATTGCCATAACGTGGTCTAATCCACCATATCCAATATCGTAAGCCCAACCGTCACCACCAATAATCCATTGAGATTTTTTAACTAAGAATTGTTTAATTCCTAGAATCTCTTTCACATTAGCGTTATTTTCTTTTTCCATTAATGGAAGAATAACTTTTGAAACACGTTTTGTCTCAACAGTGCTATGAATATTGTCTAACCAATCTTGGAAACCAGCTTTTAGTTCAGCAGAAATACCTTCGTTCATTGCTTTTTCCATACGGTCGGCAATACGATTACGAAGTTTATTGTTGGCTAATGCCATACCGAATCCAAATTCAGCATTATCTTCAAATAAAGAGTTAGCCCAAGCAGGACCTTGCTCAGAAATTTGATTTATTGTATATGGAGTTGCAGGGTTAGAACCTCCATAAATTGAAGAGCAACCAGTTGCGTTAGCAATCATCATATCTTCTCCAAATAACTGTGTAGCTGCTTTAATATATGGTGTTTCACCACAACCAGCACAAGCTCCAGAGAATTCGAATAAAGGTTGTGCAAACTGAGAATTTTTAACATTCTTAGTTTTATCACCAACTTCTTCTTTATATCCAACAACATCATTAAGGTAATCCCAACGAGGTACTTCTAAGTCTTTACGTTTAAGGATGTCAACCATTACAAGCGATTTTTCTTTAGAAGGACAAACGTCAACACAAACACCGCAACCAGTACAGTCTAGTGCAGAAACTTGAATTCTAAATTTGTAATCTTTGGTATTTGCCATTCCTTGTAAAGTCGCCATACCTTCTGGTGCATTATTGGCTTCGCTGTCTGTTAATAAGAAAGGTCGAATTGCTGCATGAGGACAAACATAAGAACATTGGTTACACTGAATACAATTTTCGTCTAACCACTGAGGGATATGTGTTGCAACACCACGCTTTTCGTAAGCTGCGGTTCCTGGAGGTAAAGTACCATCTTCCATTCCGTTAAATGCAGATACTGGTAAAATATCACCAACTTGAGCATTTACTGGGTCACAAAATTCCGAAATTAATTTTGGAACTTCTTTTTCACGAACAATTTTAAAACCATCTGTTTTAAGTTCTTTCCATTCTGCAGGGATATCAATTTTTGTAATTTCACCACCTCTGTCAACTGCAGCATAGTTCATGTTTACAACTTTATCGCCTTTACGTCCATAAGATTTAACAATGAATTTCTTCATTTGCTCTATGGCTTTATCATAAGGAATAATATCTGCAATTTTAAAGAAAGCCGATT
>JAMOQL010000138.1 GCA_027064025.1 Bacteroidales bacterium | reverse complement strand
TTTTTTGGCACAAAAAAAACGGGCGATCTCCACCGCCCGTCAAACCCAAAAATAACTAATTATGAAAAAATGTAAAACTATTAAGAAGAACTCTTAATAAATTACACTTCAAAAGTAAATCCATTTATTATCCAAAACAAATATTTATTGTTAAAATTTCAAAAAAAATAAGATCTAAAAAAAGTAGAGCCGAAGATTATACTAAAATAAGGCTTTTGTTTACTTTTGTATCAAATCTTAATACATAAAATGAAAATTCTTAAAATAGCTTTTCTCTTTCTATTAATAGCAGTTATTGCTGGTGGAATATGGGGATATAGTACTTATAAAGAAATTTACAATTCTAATGTAGATTTCGACAAAACAGAATTTAAGTATTTGTTAATTCCAACAGGATCTAATTTTGACGATTTAATTTCTATCCTCAAAAAAGGAAAACTAGTTGTCGATATTGATGCGTTTATAGATGTTGCCAATCTCAAATCATTCGAGAATGTTAAATCTGGCCGTTATAAGATTCAAAACCACATGAGCAATAACGCCCTAATTGGGATGCTCCGAATTGGAGACCAAACACCCGTAGACATTACGTTCAATCATGTACGAACTTTACCTCAATTAGCAGGTAAAATTAGTCAAAATATAGAAATTGACTCATTAGAATTAGTAAAAGTACTTTTATCTGAGGACACTCAAAAAAAATACGGATTTAATTCTTCCACATTTATCAGTATGTTTATTGCCAATACCTATCAAGTATTTTGGGATATTAATACCGATAAACTACTTAAAAGAATGGCTAACGAATACAAAAGATTCTGGAATAAGAAACGAAAAACACAAGCGCAAAGAATAGGCTTATCTCAATCGGAAGTTGCCACGCTAGCTTCTATTGTACAAATGGAAAGTGTAAAAAAAGACGAACAGCCTAAAATTGCTGGCGTATACATGAACCGTTTAAAAATGGGGATGCCTTTACAAGCAGACCCTACCGTAATTTTTGCAGTAGGCGACTTTAGTATCAAACGGGTCTTAACCAAACAACTAAACATTGACTCTCCATACAACACCTACAAGTATAAAGGATTACCACCAGGGCCCATATATCTAACTTCCCCTAGCACACTCGATGCCGTACTCAATTATAAAAAACACCACTATCTTTACTTCTGTGCCAAAGAAGATTTCTCAGGCTATCACCGTTTTGCAAGCAATTACAAACAACACATTAATAATGCGAGAAGGTATCAACGTTCATTAAATAAAAAAAGAATTTATAAATAATGACTCCAATGAGAACTCAAATAATAATAGTAGCAGGAGGAAGTGGGAAACGGATGAAAAGCGATATTCCAAAACAATTCTTATCGTTAAAAGGAAAACCAATTCTAATGCACACTATTGAGCAATTCACCACCTTTAGCTCAGATATCTTCTTAGTTTTGCCCAAAAAAGATATTTCTATTTGGCAAGAATTAGTAAAAAATCATCGTTTTAATACTCCTGTAAACATTATTAATGGTGGAGGAGAACGTTTTTTTTCCGTACAAAATGCTTTAAACCAATGCTCAAAAGAAGGAATTATTCTAATTCACGACGGTGTCCGTCCTTTAGTGTCAAAAGAAACTATTCAAAATGTAATCGACCACACCCTTAAATATAGCTCTGCTATCCCCGTGTTAGATATCCAAGAAAGTGTAAGAATGATTGTTAAACGCGAATCGATGCCTGTAGACCGAAATAAATACAAGCTCGTACAAACTCCACAAGGATTTTCTGCAAATTTAATTATTGAAAGCTATCAAGAAGATTACAATTTTAAATTTACGGATGATGCTTCGGTATTCGAAAATGCTGGTTATTCTATCTCTTTAGTAGGTGGCAATAAAGAAAATATTAAAATCACAAGCCCCGAAGATCTACAACTTGCAGAATTTTTATTATCATAGAATAATAATATATAATCATTAAGCCCTTGTGTTATTGAATAATAGCAATACTATTTACTAAAAAGTTAAGTATTCTTAAACAGCAAAAACTTTTACAAAAGTCAGATTAATATCAAATGATATTTTATAGATTTGTAGAAATTATAAGAAACTAAATATTTGCACACAATTAAATAAACTAGAGTTATGAACAACGCAGTATATATGTTCGAGCTTCCTAAAAATGAGCCAATTAAAGAATACAAAATTGGTTCTCCAGAAAGGGAAGAATTAAAAGCTAAATTGGAAGAGTTAAAAAACAATCCAATTGAAATTCCATTAATTATTGGAGGAAAAGAAATTAAAACTGGTGATATTGAAAAAGTAACAATGCCTTCCGATCACGGACACGTTTTAGCAACTTACCATAAAGCAGGTCCAAAAGAAGTTCAGATGGCGATTGATGCTGCACTTGAGGCTCGTGCCAAATGGGCAGATATGCCTTGGGAAGAAAGAGCATCAATCACTTTGAAAGCTGCAGAATTAATTGCTACAAAATACCGTGCATTAATGAACGCATCAACAATGTTGGGACAAGGAAAGAATCCTTTCCAAGCAGAAATTGATGCTGCTTGTGAGACTATCGACTTTTTACGTTTCAATGCTCACTATGCATCTCAAATTTATGCAGACCAGCCAATGAGTTCGCCTGGAGTAATCAACAGAATGGAATACAGAGGTTTAGAAGGGTTTATTTTTGCTTTAACTCCATTCAATTTCACAGCAATTGCCTCAAACTTAAATATGTCACCAGTCTTAATGGGTAACGTAACAGTTTGGAAACCTGCAACAGCAGCTATTCTATCTAACTATTTCTTAATGCAAATCTTTAAAGAAGCAGGTATTCCCGACGGAGTTATCAACTTCGTTCCTGGTCCAGGTCGAGTAATTGGAAAAGAAGTTTTCGATTCTCCAGATTTTGCAGGTATTCACTTTACAGGATCTACAGGCACTTTCCAACAATTTTGGAAAACTATCGGTGGAAACATTATGAAGTACAAAGCTTACCCTAGAATTGTTGGAGAAACAGGAGGAAAAGATTTTATCTTTGCTCATTCTTCGGCTAATGTAAAACAACTTTCTACAGCTATTACTAGAGGAGCATTCGAATATCAAGGACAAAAATGTTCTGCTGCTTCTAGAGCATATATTCCAGCTTCATTATGGCCAGAAGTTGAGAAAAACATTAAAGCTGATATAGCAGACTTTACGGTTGGTGACGTTACAGATTTTTCTAACTTTATGAATGCCGTTATCGATAAAGCAGCTTTCGATACTATTTCTAGTTACATCGAAATCGCTAGAAAAAATGATAAAGCAGAAATTGTTGCAGGCGGTGGTTATGATGATAGCAAAGGTTATTTTATTGAACCTACAGTTATCCGAACAATGGATCCTCATTGTATAACAATGGAAGAAGAAATCTTTGGACCAGTAATCACAATTTATGTTTATGATGATGATAAATACGAAGAAACATTAGCACTTTGCGATTCGACATCTCCATACGCATTAACAGGAGCTATTTTTGCTCAAGACAGAGAAAAATTAAATCAAGGTGCAGATGCATTACGTTATGCTGCGGGTAACTTCTACTTAAACGACAAACCAACAGGAGCTGTTGTTGGACAGCAACCATTTGGTGGTGCTAGAGGTTCTGGAACTAACGATAAAGCAGGTTCTTATTTGAACTTAGTACGTTGGATGAATTCAAGAACCATTAAGGAAACTTTAGTTGCACCAACTTGCTACAAGTACCCTTTCTTAGAGAAAGAATAAGTAATTATTACCAAACTTTTACCCACTTAATTTTTTGAGTAAATCAATATAATAATAAAAGGTAAATTTACATTTTAAAATAGAATTCTGAAAAACAAACAAAATGGATATTAAAAAAGTATTAAAATCATTAGGTATCGAAGACGTTAATATGGGCGTTTCGACAGGTGCTGAGTGGTTCGAAACAACAGGAGCGATTACTTCTTCGTACTCTCCTATCGACGGTAAAGAAATTGCTAAAGTCAAAAATGGAACTTTAGAAGACTACGAAATGGTCATCAAAAAAGCACAAGAAGCTTATAAAGTATGGCGTTTAGTCCCTGCTCCAGAAAGAGGCGAAATCGTTCGTCAAATTGGATTAGCTCTTCGTGAGAAAAAAGACGAATTAGGAGCCTTAGTTACTCTTGAGATGGGTAAAATCTTTCAAGAAGGTTTAGGAGAAGTCCAAGAAATGATAGATATTTGCGATTTTGCAACTGGTCAATCTCGATTAATCAATGGCGTAAATCTACAATCAGAACGTCCTGAACACAGATTATCAGAACAATATCATCCACTAGGATTAGTTGGAATTGTTACTTCATACAATTTCCCTGTAGCAGTTTGGGCATGGAACACAGCCTTAGCAGCTATTGCTGGTGATGTTGTCGTTTGGAAACCCTCGTCTAAAACTCCTCTTACAGCTATCGCTACTCAAAAAATTATTCATAAAGTTCTTAAAGACAACAATATTCCAGAAGGTGTATTCAACTTAGTTGTTGCTAAATCTTCTGTAATGGGAGATAATTTCCTAGCTGATAAAAGAATCCCACTAATGTCTGTAACAGGCTCTACCAGAGTAGGACAGCGTGTTGGCGGAATCGTAGGAAAACGTTTAGGAAAAACAATCTTAGAATTAGGTGGTAACAATGCTGTTATTATTTCTGATAAAGCAGATATAGAAATGGCTATCATGTCAACTGTTTTTGGAACAGTTGGAACTGCTGGTCAACGTTGTACTTCTACTCGTCGAATTATTGTTCACGAAAATGTTTACGATCAAGTTAGAGATTCTTTCGTTGCTGCATATAAGAAAATTGTTGATAAAATTGGAAATCCATTAGATCAAAAATATTTGATTGGACCGTTAATTGATGAGCACTCTGTAACCGCATTCGAGTTTGCCGTTAAGAAAGTTCAAGAAGAAGGTGGTAAGGTATTATTTGGTGGCGAAGTGTTAACTGGTGCTGGATATGAGTCTGGAAACTATGTTGTACCTTGTATTGCTGAAGCTCAAAACCATTTCGAAATTGTTCAAGAAGAAACTTTTGCTCCTATCGTATACTTAATTAAGTATTCTGGAGATATCGAAAATGCTATCGAGATTAACAACAATGTTCCTCAAGGATTGTCATCGGCTTGCTTTACATTAGATGTAAGAGAGTCCGAAACTTTCTTATCTTTAGTAGGATCTGACTGTGGTATTGCCAATATTAACTTAGGAACTTCTGGTGCTGAAATAGGTGGTGCCTTTGGTGGTGAAAAAGATACAGGAGGAGGACGTGAGTCTGGTTCCGATGCTTGGAAAATCTATATGCGTCGTCAAACAAATACTATTAACTATGGTAAAACATTACCATTAGCTCAAGGTATTACTTTCGATATCTAAACAGATATTTTGATATAAAGAAAGCCCTTAAAACAAATTGTTTTAAGGGCTTTTATTTTAGATTTGATTTTCTACACTATTTGTTATTTCTCTATCAATTCTACAGAACGTTTTACAAATTTAGTTAAATCTTCACCTTTAAGCATATTATTTGCTAAAAGTGCCAAATCAACCATTTGTTTAGCCAACTTATTCTTCTTGCCATAATTCTGAAGTAAATCAGTTTTAGATTTATTTAGTTCATCCAACTTTTTATTTAAGTCAGTCAACTTTTCTTTTTCTTCAGTTGGAACCTCCTCGTCTTTTTTACCTTCTTTCAATTTTTCGAGACTCTCAATATCAGACTTTAAAGTTAATATTTCGTCAGCAATAGGCTTAATTTCATCTTCTGTAGCACTAGATGTTTCGCTAAGAACCTCTTTTACTAATTTATTATTTGTATTAACAACAAGATTGTAACTATCTGGCAATTCTCCGTAGAAGTTCATTCCTCCACCGCCCATAGCAGACATATCTTTCATACGGCGCATAAATTCTCCTTGAGTAATTACAATTGGCATTTCGCTTTCTGATAATCCCTCAAAGGCAACCTGATATTCGCCATCTTTTGGTGCATGAGTTTTGAATACTGGCTCTACTAAAGCTTCCTCTTCAGCTTTAAATGTAGATTTAATCTCCTCTTCCTTGGTAATTAATTTATCTACAACATCAGAGTCTACACGAACAAATTTTACCTTATCTAACTTTTGCTCTAAATGGTTTACAAAATGTGCATCTAATTGACCATCTAACAACAATACATCATAACCTTTTGCTTTTGCTGCTTCAACAAAACTATGCTGCTCGATTGAGTTTGTAGTATATAGATAAACTAAATTACCATCTTTATCGGTTTGGTTTTCTTTAACTATCTCTTTATATTCATCATAAGTAAAATGTTTTTTATCAACATTTTGAAACATTGCAAACTTAACAGCACGTTCGTAAAACTTCTCGTCAGTTAACATTCCGTATGTAATAAAAATACTTAAATCGTCCCATTTATCTTCAAAATTCTCACGCTCATTTTTAAAAATGTCGTTCAATCTATCTGCTACTTTTTTGGTAATATGACCTGCAATTTTTTTCACATTAGCATCAGACTGTAAAGCAGAACGAGATACATTTAATGGAATATCTGGAGAATCGATTACCCCGTGCAATAAAGTTAAAAATTCTGGAACAATATTTTCTACCGCATCAGTTACAAAAACTTGATTCGAATACAGCTGTATTTTATTTTTCTGAACTTCTACATTATTCTTAATCTTTGGGAAATATAAGATTCCTGTCAAATTGAAAGGATAATCTACGTTCAAATGAATGTGGAATAATGGATCTTCCGACATTGGATATAAATCGTTGTAGAATTTTGTGTAATCCTCATCTTTTAAATCTGAAGGTTTTTTTACCCATGCTGGTGTAGTTTGATTGATGATATTTAGCTCGTCAGTTTCAACTTCTTTTCCATCTTTCCAATCTTTCTTTTTACCAAATGCAATTTCTATTGGAAGGAAACGACAGTATTTATTCAACAATTCGTTAATTTTTGACTCCTCAAGATACTCTACAGAATCTTCGGCAATATGAAGAACAATATCTGTTCCTCTTTCTTTTTTATCTATATCTTCTAAAGTAAATTCTGGGCTGCCATCGCAAGACCATTTTATGGTTTTTGCCTTTTTGTATGATTGAGTAATAATATCTACTCTTTCGGCTACCATAAATGCTGAATAGAAACCTAAGCCAAAATGACCTATAACAGAAGCTTTATCTTTGTATTTTTTTACAAAACTTTCGGCACTAGAGAATGCTATCTGATTGATGTACTTATCAATTTCTGATTTGTTCATTCCAATTCCTTTATCAGAAATCGTTAAAGTTTTATTTTCTTTATCGAGCTTAATTTCAATAGTTGTATTGCCTAAATCGCCTTCAATTTCACCAGCAAGCGATAGTGTTTTTAATTTTTGTGTTGCATCTACTGCATTAGAAATCAATTCTCGTAGAAAGATTTCTTGATCCGAATACAAAAATTGTTTGATAACGGGAAATATATTCTCCGTTGTAACATTAATTTTTCCTGTTGCCATATCTAAATATTTTTTTAATTTTATTTTTAGACTTGAGGGTTTTCAAATGCTGTGCCAATAGATAGTTTGTGACAATTCGTCATTATAAAACCAAAAAAATACGACAAAATGTAGATTCTAATTCTTTATTAATGAGTACCGAGAGTTTTTAACAGAGTATTATAGACACACAATGTATTGCAACCCTAACTTTTTTAAGAATTATTATTTATAAGAACGTCTATTAAGCCTTTATCAACTCATGTATTTTAATGTTTAATTCTTTCTTATCGAATGGTTTACTTACAAAATCGTTCATTTTACTTTTAAAAACTTTATTCTTTGTTTCTAAAAAAGCATCGGCAGTAAGTGCAATTATTGGAATATTTTTGATATCATTAAATTCTTTATCGTTCCTAATCATATTTGTAGCCTCAAAGCCATCCATAATAGGCATTTGTAAATCCATTAATATAATATCAAACTCATGATTTCTTAATTTCTCCAATGCTACTTTTCCATTGCCTGCCAATTCAAACTTTATTTCCCATTTCTTAAGTATCTGCGAAATCACTTTCTGATTGATTAGATTATCTTCAACAACTAATAAATTAGAATGAGGAAATTTATGCTCTTCGATTAAAGACTTAGTTTCACAAACTGATTGCTTACTTATCTCAAAATCTAAAATTACATTAAAAGAAGAGCCTTTCATAAATTCACTTTCTAAAGAAATTTCACCGCCCAACAAATTAATTAATAATTTGGTAATTGTCAATCCAAGACCTGTTCCGCCAAAGTTTCTTGTTGTTGAAAGGTCGGCTTGAGTGAAGCTTTCGAAAATAGATTTCTGCTTATCTTTAGGGATTCCTAAACCTGTATCTTTTACAGAAAAGATAATTTTATTTGATTTAGAATCTTTATATAAAAGCTTCACTACTAAATCTACACTCCCCTTTTCTGTAAATTTAATTGCATTGCTTAAAAGATTTAATAATATTTGATTAATTCGAAAAGGGTCACCAATCAAATACGGATCGATATTTTCATCAATAATTAGATTGAATTTTACAGCATCATTGGTAAATCTAGGAGCAATAATCTTAGACAGATGATCCATCTTATCCTTAATACTAAAAGGTATCTTCTCAACTTTTACTTTCCCTGCTTCGAGCTTAGATAAGTCTAAAATGTCATTTATGATAACTAATAAATTATCGGCAGATTCTTTCACTAATTTTAAATTGCCTTGTAAAAATGATGACAGTTTCTCGGAGAGCATGATATCTGTTAATCCAATAATAGCATTCATCGGTGTGCGAATCTCATGACTCATATTAGATAAGAATTCTGCTTTTGTTTTAGCAGATTGTTCTGCCTCAATTTTAGCTTGCTTTAAAGCCTTTTCGGTTTCTTTTAATTCCGTGATATTAGATAAGGTAACCAATACTTGCTTGGCATTATTATTAGAATTCCTTTTAAAAATAATATCCTTTCGTAAAAACCAAATCCAGTTTCCATTTACATCTTTTAATTTAAACTCAAATTCAAATTTCTTATCGGATTTACATTTAAATACTTTTGATAAATAATTATTTAATCCTTGATAAATGGCATCAGTCGATATCCTTTCAATCATCTGATTTATAGCCTTCCCTTCTTTAAAAGGAACTTTATCATATCCTAAAGATTTAAATAAATTTTGATTATAGAAATCTATCTTACGTGTAATAATATTATAAACATAAATAATATTGGGAGAAGAATTTGTGATAGCCTTAATCATCTTATCTTTCTCCTTTATTTTCTTTATGTACTCTTCTTTTTCGTTGGCTAATATTAAATGGCGAAAGACAGAAGATATTATTTTATCAATTCTTTTTTCTGAAAGTTCTGACAATTCAAGATAATCAAAAACACCATTCTTAATTAAATTAATCGCTTTTTCATGATTTGGTGCAATATCGTAAACAGCAATAATAGAATTTACCTCCCATGTTTTAAGCTCATTAAGAAATTCTAATCCATTAGTATTGGGTAAGTTATAATTATAAAATATGCAATTATAGAAATTGGAATCATCTTTAATTATTTGAAGAGCGGCTACTGGATTTTGAATAAGAGTTACATGATAATCCTCATCAATATTATTGATGTAACGAATAATTTTTTTAGATATTTCTGGATTACTCTCTATTAGTAATACTTCGAGATCTTCTATATACATAATTAATAAAGAAAAAACTGTTGTCTTCTTTCTACGTATTAAAACTCATAATAGTTGCCATTTTATGAAATAATCATTTCATCCGAAAGGGGTTCTCCTTTTTCGACATCTCTGTTTACCTTTTTACCTAATATATCGTAATAATATTGTGGATGCATTCCTAGTCCAGGTCTAACCGATTTTACATTATTCTCAGATAATAACTCTCCTTTTTTAATGTCTTTTGAGACAAATAATGAACGTCTAAAGCGAGTTGCCGTTTTCATTTTTTTGGTCAACTCGAAACTTCCATTTCCTAATGCTTTCTCAACATTTCTAACAGCAATTACCATTTGTTTAAATTCCTGGGGTTCAAGAGAAAAGTCTTTATCTAGCCCATTACCATCTCTGGAAAGAACGAAATGTTTTTCAATAATCTTCGCCCCCATTACAACCGAAGCAATAGGAATCTCAATACCCAAAGTATGATCCGATAGACCAACAATAAATTTATATCTATCTTGTAAAATTGGGATTTGCTTTAAATTAACTTGATCAAAAGGTGTTGGATAAGCTGAGGTACACTTTAATAATGCTATTTGATTATTTCCTGCTTCTAAACAAGTTCTTACAGCTAAATCAATATCCTCAATTGTGGCAGCTCCAGTAGACATAATAATTGGTTTTCCTGTTTCTGCACATTTCTTAATCAATGGGACATCTGTAATCTCGAAAGAGGCTATCTTATAGACAGGAACATTAATACTCTCTAACAATTCGACACCTTTAAAATCGAAAGGTGATGAGAAAAAGTCCATTTCCAAATCATGTGCCAATTTCTGTAATTTTGGATGCCACTCCCATGGGGTTTCTCCTTTTTTATATAAATCATACATCTTTTGCCCAGCCCATAAACTATCTTCTCTAGTTTTAAACCAAGGTTTATCGGAATCTAAGGTTAGAGAGTCTGGAGAATATGTCTGCAACTTTACAGCATCTGCACCAGCGTCTTTCATTGCTTTAATAGTACGTACTGCTAAATCAAAGTTTTGTTCATGATTTGCAGATAATTCAGCAATAATATATACGCTTGAATTATCATTTATTTCGGTTTTATTAATTATCATAAATTGGTAAAATGTATGTTATTCTTTCTTCCTGATCTTATTATTTGAAGCGCATTATCAAACCCAACATTAAACAAGAGATCATATATTCCAGTGTAAGGCATAAACTTTTTAAATAGTTGCTGATACTCTGGATGTTTATAATCGTGATAAAACAAATCAATCTCTTTTGAAACAAAAAGGCCTCCTTTAGTAGTTTCATTTATATAATCGGCAGAACCTTGTGGCGATAAATATTTATTTATTTTTAGTGCTTGACAGATTTGTACTAATCTATCATCTTTTTGACCTATTATTCCTTCTATTTCGGAAGATCTAATAAAGTCTGTTTTTATCCCAATCTTCCGAGAAATAGTTTTAATTAAATTAATATTAAAGTCTGCTAAACTCACCTGCTCTACATATTCATTTCTTAACAATTCAAAAACAGATTCGAAAGATTTTGCTTTTTTATAATTCAGTTCTATGCTGCGTAAATGATTCTTAATCCATTTCTCATTAATATTTGGAACAGCATTTAGAATTAAGGTTTCGTTTCTGCTTTTTGTTTTTGTTATTGGAATAGTAAGCCATAATTCACCATTAGAACCTTTTAGTCTATTCCGAACTTGCCAAGATCGTTTTGCAAGTTGAACATTATCGTAAAAAACAAATTTGTCTACTTTATCAATAAGATCAAAATACCCCATCCATGGAATATAAGTCGGTTGCATTATTGCACAAATCATAGTAATTAATTAAAATATTTTTTACAATTGGCTCTAATAAGATTAAATTTTTCTTCTGGTAATTTAATTTTATTCGTATTTATTAATTGAGGAAGATGAATATTTCTTGTTTTCAACTTTAATCTATATCCTATTTCTGAAATAATGCCTTCACTATTAGAAATAAAATCTTCATAATTTATTGTTAATGAATTATTCTTCTTTTTTAAAAGAGCATTTTCTATAAATCTTCTTGAATAAAAAACTTGTGCTGAGATTTGATCAAAGGTGTCTAACCTCTTCAAAGCCTCGTATTCTGGAGGCTCTAAACCTAACCATTCTTTTTCGTCGTTAAAAAATTTAATTCGAGAAAGATAGGTTGACTGTACAACAAATTCAGGTTGACGTTTAATGTGTATAAAGAAAGCATTTGGAAAGATTTCTGATAATTTCTGAATATTAAAGCTTACATCAATTATATTTTTAAAAATTAATGGAGTATTTTCTACAGTTTCCCATGCCGATAGTTCTTTTTCTAAAAGTGAATAATCAATCAATTCATTTTCTTTTTTCTCCCAACTGCGGACTGGAAACCAACGTTTCCAAAAATATCCAAATTCATGAGGTCCACTTAGACCTTTAGTATAACCTAAGTCCGAAGATAAATCT
>JAMOQL010000137.1 GCA_027064025.1 Bacteroidales bacterium | reverse complement strand
CAAGATTAATACTTCCTATAATATAACTAAATAATCCCAATAACGTTCCAAGCATACCTTTTTTTACTTCTATCATTACATCACTCTCCCTTTTAATAAATAAAATTTTTCAGGATCTACACAATGAATCCACTCGTTATTATCGTATCTATCCCAAAACAAATTATAAGGAACATCACGTATTTCAAAGTGCAAGTGTTTACCCGTTACATGTCCTGTACTTCCCATTTCAGCAATAGTTTGATATTTAAGAACCTTTTGACCCACTGTAACATTCATTGACTTTAAGTGTGCATATAAGCTACACCAACCATCATGTTCAATTATAATGTAATTACCGTATCCTGTACCAACTTGCGCTTTTCTAATAATACCATCTTCGACCGACAGTATTGGATCGCCCTTTTCATTACGCCAACTATAATCAATCCCGGAATGAAAATCAACTTTACCTTCTAACATTCTCCAACCAAATGGACTTGTTTTTCTGATATTTGTTGTTGGTTTAAACATCTTATCATCTCCCAAACCATATTAAATTATTTTGTCTTTGAAATTTGTTATGACTAAATTTTGGTGATTTAATAGCCGGAATATGGCCACCATCCAAACTAATTGAGTATTTTAATTTCAATATATTATCTGATATATATTTTAATGCTTCCATACTACAGTGCTTTAAGAACACTACAACTTTATCATCTTGTGTAATACCAAATAATACATGCGTTGTTGATCTTAATACATCTGCAAAAGCACCAGAAAAGCCTTCACAAACCGGGTGATAATCATGAACAGTAACTCCCGATATTGCCCACTCAACATCTTTAGTTGGCATATATTGGAATCTCTCCCATTTAATCTCACCAGATTTAGTCATGTAAATAGTTCCTTCGCCTTTACCTCGCCAAGCTTTAGAGCCGGTAGCTCTGAAAAACTTACCTTGGTCAGCCAAAATGGATACCAATTTATTTTTAGGTTCATCTTGGAACGTACCACTTACAGCATAATCAAAATCGTTTACACATTTAGTATTACGCGGCATTTCAAAATGTACCTGATTTTTGTTAGCCATTATTAAATAACCATTATATAATTCAGTAGCAACTGGTGAATATTCATCAAAATCACATATTTCTAAAAAGAGATTGAACAGCGATTGATGACCAAAATCACCGTCAACCACTGCACCAGTTTCCTTCTGGATTGCTCTTACAAGTTGTTTATCTGCTTGTTCAAAATAATTCATACTCATATTATAATCCCGCCTTACCTAAATAGAATTGGATTACCGATGTTAATAATAATACAAACACTATCCATTTCATTTGAGTTAATTGTTTTTCTGCTTCCTTACCTTTACTTGTTTCTAATATATCTATTCTTTCGTGTAGTCTTGCTACCGTGTCTTTAGTTTCCATTTTATCCTCAATTACTTCAATCTTTTCTTCATGAGTTTTTAACGTGTTAATCAACTCCTTCAACTGCGAACCCTGTTGTTTTATTTGTTCTGCGATTATGGAAATATTAACGTTCATTCCATTTACTACTTCGACTAGTTTATCAATATTGTCTAGCCTTATCTTATTATTATTAGCAAGACTTGTTGTTTCGGCTATTTACCTAGTATGCTTCATAACAAAATCTTCGGTTGGCATATGATCACCTGCTTTCATTACTATAACCCTAATAACTCTTTTAATTCTGCTTGTTCCGTTGTGCAGTTCATATCTAAAAGTTTTTTATTCGATATTAATTCTTTTAATTCTAATATTCTTTTATCATTAGCTATTTTAGATAATTGTGCCTTTGTAATTTTTTCACTAATTATTTCTTTTACGATGCCCGTCTGTTTTCCAGTTTTTACTTCATACACATTCATTCCATTTTCTGTTTTTATAAATTTTTTCATTATATTTCCCTCCTATTACTTAATACAACATTGCTGTTCCTTGGAATATAACATACTTATCTAAAGTACTCCAAGCATATTTTATCACTAAACTACTTTGAAATTCGATATCTACATAAAATCCATAATTATAGTTATTAATATGTCGATATAAAAAATCGTATTTTTTATCAATTGCAGAAACTTCATTAGTCTTACAAAAAGCTCCCCAAAACTCCCCATCAATCCATATTTCCACCCATGCATTATCTTTTGGGGAAGTACTATGAACAGAACCATCGACAGTAAAAACACCAGTAAACTTACCTGCACCAGCCACAGAATATAAAGTGCTTGGATTATTAAAATCCGAATTATTCACAGAAGTATTTAAACTTATATTTAAAATCTCACTCATATTATATACCTTTCTTTTTTTTAATC
>JAMOQL010000136.1 GCA_027064025.1 Bacteroidales bacterium | reverse complement strand
AAAAAACCAATTTCTATCTTATTAATCTAATAAAGTCTTTATTTATTATTTAACTTTGAATAATAATTAGAAAGAAAATGACATTAAAAGAACTCTTACAATATTCGATTTTGTCCACAGATAAGTTTGTAATAACTGTGTATGATATTTTGGTTTCAGTATTAATTATAATTATTACGGTCTTAATTTTAAGATTGTTAAAATCTTTTTTTAAAAAACTTGAAGCAAGAAATACAATTGAGATTGGAACAGGGGCTTCAATATATCAAATAATCAAATACTTAGTTTGGATTATTGTAATAATTATCCTTTTACAAACGATGGGTGTAAATATTACAGTTCTTGTAGCAGGTTCAGCTGCTTTGTTTGTAGGTCTTGGTTTTGGCTTGCAAAATTTATTTAATGATATTGCTTCTGGGTTATTATTATTATTTGAACGAACTTTAAAAGTTGGTGATGTTGTAGAGCTTGGTGATGGAATGGTTGGCGAAGTTCTTAGTATTAACCTTAGGGTTTCTGAAATTAGAGATAGAAATAATATTACGATTATTGTGCCCAATTCTAAATTAGTTAACGAAAAGGTTATCAATTGGACTCATGTAGAAAAGAAAACAAGATTTAATGTTAAAGTTGGTGTTGCTTATGGCTCCGATTTAGAAAAAGTACAAGTCTTAATGTTACAAGCATCCAAAGTTAATGCACTTGTTGAAAATATTCCTGAACCTTTTATTCGATTTAATAATTTTGGAGACTCCTCTTTAGAATTTGAACTGTTGTTTTGGACTAGTCATACGTTTACAGTCGAAAATATTAAGAGTGATATTCGCTTAGAAATAGATCGATTATTTAGGGAACATGATATTGTTATAGCATTTCCACAGATGGATGTGCATTTAGTTAAATAAAATTAAGGAAAAGTTAGTAAAATAAAAGATGAGTATTAACTTTGTTTAAAATTTAGAAAGATAAAGATGTCAGATAAAATAAAAATTGGAATTAGCCAAGGCGATATCAATAGCATTAGTTACGAGGTGATTATAAAAACTTTGATGGATAGTAGAATACTCGAAATGTGTACGCCAATAATATATGGCTCACCAAAAGTAGCCGCTTATCATAGAAAGGTATTAAATATTGAGAATTTCAGTTTAAACAATATTAGTTCAGTAGACCAAGTTCACACTAAAAGGACTAATATTATCGATTGTTTTGAAGAAGAATTAAAAGTAGAGCTGGGAAAATCAACAGAGATTGCAGGTAAAGCATCTTTTGTAGCACTCGAAAAAGCTACAGATGATTTAAAAGCAGGAGTAATTGATGCTTTAATTACTGGACCAATTAACAAGGACAATATTCAGTCTGAGCAATTTTCGTTTCCCGGACATACCGACTATCTACGTGAAAAATTTGAGGCAGAAGATGTTTTGATGTTTTTAATTAGTGGAGACTTGAGAGTTGGTGTTGTTGTAGGTCATGTTGCTGTAAAAGATATCCCCAATTTAATTACCAAGGAATCGGTATTAAAAAAGATTAATATTATTAATGATACTCTAAAGCAAGATTTTGGAATCCGTAAACCGAAAATTGCAGTATTAGGGTTAAATCCTCATGCAGGAGATAATGGTTTGATTGGAAAAGAAGAAATCGAGTATATTACTCCAGCTATAGATGAGGCAAGAAATAATGGAATTATGGCCTTGGGACCTTTCCCTGCAGATGGTTTGTTTGGCTCTGGAGATTATAAACATTATGATGCTATATTAGCAATGTATCATGATCAAGGTTTAGCACCTTTTAAAGCATTGTCTTTCGATTCTGGAGTCAATTATACTGCAGGTATGTCGGTTATTCGTACTTCTCCTGCTCATGGCACAGCATATGGAATAGCAGGGCAGAATAAGGCTTCTGCCGAATCTTTCCGAAATGCGTTATATATGGCAATTGATACTTTTAGAAAAAGAAAAGAATATAAAAATCTAATAAAAAATTCTTTGTAAAAAAACAATGCTAAATTCATCAAAAGAAAAACTTTGGAATCTTGCTAGAAATAGCTTTAAGGTTTTCCTTTATGGATCAGGGGCTTTTTTTTTATTGATGTTAATAATTAGTTTTACTACTTTACCTTTTTGGGGGATTTATCAATTAGGAATCTTTCAGTCTAATCATAGTTCTAAACCTGATGTAATTGTTGTAATGGGAGGTTCGGGAATGCCCAGTCAGACAGCATTAATTAGAACTTATTATGCAGCTCAGATTTCATCAAAATATCCGTTAGTTCCAATAATTATTGCTTTGCCAGATAACTTGATTAGTAATAATAGCCCATTAAAGCAGATGGAAAAAGAATTACGGATGAGAGGTGTTCGTTCAGAAGTGATTTTTGAAAATAAGGGAACCAATACAAGAGGTCAAGCTTTGAATATTAAAAAGATGTTGGGAAAAGATAAGTCACTCTTGATTGTAAGTTCTCCCGAGCATATATATAGGTCAGTACAGAGTTTTAAAAAGCTTGGCTTTTCAAAAGTAACTTCTTGTGCGGCTTTTGAAAAAGATTTAAATCAAAAATTAATATTTAATTCAGAACAACTTGGAGGTAAATCTTATATGCCCGAAATAGGAGAAAGCAATCAGTTGAGGTATCAATTTTGGAATCATTTAGTATACGAAATTATTTTGCTTAGAGAATATACCGCTATCTTATATTATAAAATGCAAGCTTGGATTTGATATTTTCACATCTCTACTTTTTAATTACATTTGTAGCTTACTATGAACAATAAAATAATCTTATTTATATTAACACGTTTACTTGCTGTAGAAAGTGTAATCATTGCACTTTCTGGTTTTATTTCTATTTTTTATGGAGAGCAAGATTATTATTACTTTTTTTTAAGTGCTGCAATTGGTCTGGCTATAAGTCTGCTTATTTATCCTTTTGTAAGGAATAGTAAAAAGAGTTTGGGTAAGCGAGAAGGCTACGTAGTTGTGAGTTTTACTTGGTTAATCTTTTCATTATTTGGTGCATTGCCATTTTATTTAAGTGGTGCAATCCCTAATTATGCTGGTGCGTTTTTTGAAACTATGTCTGGTTTTACAACAACAGGAGCCTCTGTTTTAAACGATATAGAATCCCTTTCGCATGGTTTGCTTTTTTGGAGGAGTATTACACAATGGCTTGGAGGTATGGGGATTATAGTAATGGCATTAGCTATATTACCAATTTTAGGTATCGGAGGAATGCAGCTTTTTGTTGCAGAAGTCCCTGGTCCAACTCCAGATAAATTACACCCTAGGATAAAAGGTACAGCCAAACGTCTTTGGGGAATTTATATTTTACTAACACTCTTAGAAACTATTTTTTTAGTTTTTGGAGGAATGTCTATTTTCGATGCAATAAATCATTCATTTACAACCATGGCAACTGGAGGGTATTCTACCAAACAATTAAGTATTGCCTATTATCATTCTCCATATATCGAATATGTAATTAGTGTATTTATGTTTCTTGCAGGGATGAATTTTACGCTTTCGTTTTTTGCATTAAAATTAGATTTTAAAAAGATAATTAGAAACGAAGAATTTAAGTGGTATTTTGTGGGAACAATGTTTGCAACGGTATTAATAGCGTTCTTTTTAGTTATTAATCAAAATATTGGAGTAGAAAAAGCATTTAGAGATTCTCTTTTTCAAGTTGTATCTATTATTACAACAACAGGGTTTGCTACAGCAGATTATATGCTTTGGCCACCATTTGTGATAGTAATCCTTTTTATGTTGATGTTTATTGGTGGTTCGGCAGGTTCTACAGGTGGTGGTCCCAAGGTTATTAGAGTGATGCTATTGTTGAAAAATTCTTATTATGAATTTAAAAGAATGATGCACCCTAAAGCCATTATTCCTGTTCGTTTAAATAAACATGCCGTAGATCCTAAAATTATTGCAAATATTCAAGCTTTTATGGTTGTGTATATTGTTGTGTTTGTAATAGGTACTATTATTATGTCTTCTTTAGGTTTAGATTTAGATACAGCAATGGGTGCTGTAATAGCTACTTTGGGGAATATTGGCCCAGGTATTGCCGGTGTAGGTCCTGTGAATAATTTTCATCAGATTCCAGAATTAGGAAAATGGTTTTTGTCATTTTTAATGATGATTGGCCGATTAGAATTATTTACAGTTTTAGTATTATTTACTCCCGTATTTTGGAAAAAATAATTAAGTTTAATATATTAAAAAAAATTAAGATATGAGAAAAAAAATTGTGGCAGGGAATTGGAAAATGAATACTTTGCCAACTGAGGGAGCTAGTTTAGCTAAAGAAATTGTGGAAAAGTTCGATACTAAAGATGTCGATCTAATTATTGCACCTCCTTTTACGCATATAGGTGCCATAAGTAAAGTGTTAATAAATAGTCAAGTAAAATTGTCAGCTCAAAATATGGCAAAAGAAGACTTTGGAGCTTTTACGGGAGAAATCTCTGGAGAAATGCTTAAGTCTTTAGACGTAGAATATGTAATTATTGGTCATTCGGAACGAAGAAGCTATTATGAAGAAACTAACTCTATTTTGTTTGCGAAAATAAGAAAAGCATTATCAGTTGGATTAATACCCATTTATTGTGTTGGAGAAAACCTTGAAGAAAGAGAATCTGGAAATTATTTTAATGTTATCAAAAATCAATTAGAAGATGGTGTTTTTGGTCTTTCTAAAGAAGATTTTTCTAAATTGGTTATTGCCTATGAGCCTGTTTGGGCAATAGGAACAGGAAGAACAGCATCGCCAGTACAGGCACAAGAAGTTCATGCATTTATTCGGAAAATGGTTGGCGATAAATATGAATTATCTACTTCTGAAAATCTTAGTATATTGTATGGAGGTAGTTGTAAACCCAGTAATGCCAAAGAATTATTTTCGAAAGAAGATATCGATGGGGGATTAATAGGTGGAGCAGCATTAAATGCTAACGATTTCGTTGAGATAGCAAAGAGTTTTTAAGAAAAATAATGGATTATTGGACTTAATTGTTTGAAATCTACAAAACATTATTATTTTTGTATTTTAAATATAAGTATATAATTGAAAATTAATAGAATTATTATGAAGAAGTTTCAGTTCGCATCGATAGTCGTTTTGGCTTTGTTTATCGTCAGTTGTGGTGGTTTAAACAAAATGAAAAAAGATGCACAGAATGTTAAGTATACAGTAACGCCAAGTCCTCTTGAGTTACATGCTGATAGTGTAGAAGTATCTGTTACAGGTACGATTCCTCCAAAGTATTTCAATAAAAAAGTGATTGTAGAAGCTACGCCAGTTCTTAAATGGGACGGTGGAGAAAAAGCTTATGAGCTTAAGAAACTACAAGGTGAGTCTGTTGAAGATAACAACCAAGTTATTAGTAATGCAGAAGGTGGAAGTTTTAATTACACTTCTAAAGTGCCTTATGAAGAAGGTATGAGAATGTCTGATTTAGAGATTAGAATAAAAGGTTATGTTGCCGGGAAAGAAGATAAAGCAGTGGATTTTGAACCTATGAAAGTAGCTGATGGTGTTATTTCTACTCCAAATTTAGTTAAGCTTGATTCTAAAGGGATTATTGGGAAAGATAAATTCCAACGAATTATTCCTGAAACTAAATATGCAGAAATTCTTTATACCATACAGCAGTCTAAGGTTCGTAGTTCTGAAGGAAGAACAGAGCAGATGAAAGCTCTTAAAGAATATATTAAGGAAGTTAAAGCTAACGAAAGAAAAGAATTTAAAGGTGTTGCAATTTCTTCTTATGCTTCTCCAGATGGAGCTGAAGATTTAAATGCTCCTCTTTCTGAGAAACGTGGTAAAAGTGCTGAAAAATTCATGAACAGAGACTTCAGAAAAGTTGATGCAGCTAAGGATAATGAAAATTTTATGACTTATCAAGCAACTGCAGAAGATTGGAATGGATTTAAAGAATTAGTTCAAGCTTCAGAATTAAAAGATAAAGATTTAATTTTAAGAGTACTTTCGATGCAGTCTGACCCAGTTCAAAGAGAAGCTGAAATTAAGAATATTTCTGCTACTTACCTAGAATTAGCAAAAGACATTCTTCCTAAGTTACGTCGTTCTAAAATTAATGTTAATGTTGATTTAATTGGATATTCAGACGAAGAGATTAAAGCTATTTATGCTCAGAAAGCAGATTCATTAAATGTTGAAGAGTTATTATATGCTGCAACTTTATTCGAAGGTCAAGACGAAAAATTAGCAGTGTACAAAAAAGCTAGTGAGATTTATGCAAATGACTGGAGAGGTTTTAATAATGCTGGTGTTGTTTATATTGAAAAAGGCGATTTAACAAATGCAAAAGCTGAATTACAAAAAGCTAAATCAATAGATGCTACAAATACAATAGTATTAAATAATTGTGCAGCTGTTCAGTTGAGAGAAGGTAATTTTGCTAAAGCTGAAGAATTACTTACTTCTGCAGCTGGTGCTGGAAAAGAAGTTAGCTACAATATGGGAATTGTATTAATAAAGAAGGCTGATTATGCAGGAGCTGTTGCTTCTTTTGGAGATGATTGTTCTTTTGATGCTGCTCTAGCAAAAGTATTAAATGCGGATAATTCAGGTGCAGCTAAAACAATAGATTGTTCAGATGATAAAGCTACAGCAGATGGATATTACCTTAAAGCTGTAATTGGTGCAAGAAACGACGACTCTGATATGTTATTAAATAACTTAAGAGCAGCTGTTGAGAAGAATGCGGAAATGAAAACTGCAGCTAAAACAGATATGGAGTTTGCAAAATATTTTGCTAACGATACATTTAAATCTATCGTAGAGTAATTATTAAATTATTATTGAAGAGCGACGAGTCTGATACTTGTCGCTCTTTTTTTTCAATATGAATTAGTTCTTATTATATTATTTTTTTGATTAGTTCATAATTTTTGCTTTTAAGATAAATGAAGAGGTACTACTTTTACTTTATTAAAGCAACACCAATTTAATCGTAATTATTTATATTGTTAACTCACACCTGTGTAAATAAGTATTCTTTTAGTGGAATAGCATATATTTACTTATCAATAACTATTACTATATAAATATAAATTTTATTAAAATGACAGAAGAAACAAAGAGTGTTGAGGCTGAATCGAAGCAAACAATTATTGTTCAACAAACAGAGAAGAAATCAAATGGAATTGGAACAGCAGGTTTTATACTTGCATTACTTTCTTTATTTTTGGGATGGATTCCTGTTTTGGGATGGATAATGTGGCTATTAGGTTTAATATTATCAGCGGTAGGAATGACTAAAAAACCAAAAGGTTTGGCAATAGCTGGTTTAGTAATTTCTTTAATAGGTATTGTTTTCTTACTTTTATTTTTTAGTGCTGCCGGAGCTGTGGCTGCATCATCTCTATAATTTTACTTCGATAACTGCAAAGAACCTTTTATTAAGGAACTTTATTTATTATTTGAAAAATCTAAGGTTTGACGATTGTTGCTTTTTTTATAAGAAGTTTCTTAACATCAATTAAATGTCAAGCTCTTAGTAAGTTGTTAATAAATCGATATTTGAAATGTTTATACATATAGTATTGTATAAATCATTGTTTTATATTTGTTTTGAGAAATGTAACTATTATTAATTTTAAATCAAAAAAGATGAGTGAAAATGTAACAGAAGCCGGTAAAGGTTTGGGTATTGCCAGTTTAGTATTAGGTATTTTAGCTTTAGTAATCTCATTTATTCCTTGTTTGGGAATGTATGCTTTATTCCCTGGAATCATAGCTGTCGTATTAGGTGCAGTAGCTTTTATGCAAGCCAATAAAGGAAATGGAGCTAAAGGATTAATTATTGCAGCTTTAGTTGTTTCGATATTAGGAACTGCAATAGCAGGTTGGCAGTATGCTGTTTTAGCTTCAGCTAGTTCTGATTTAGTTGAAAACCTAAACGATTTTAGTGATGCTGTTCAGGATATGGATGAAAATAATATGGATGATTTACAGGAAAATCTGAATGATATTTCTGATGCAATCACGGAGGAAACTGATGATGAATCGATAGCGGAATTAGATATATTTATCGAAGATCAGGATTATGATAAAGCTATTGATCTTTATGAAACTACAGTTGATTCTTATATCTCAAACTTGAAAGAGTTAAGCGAGGGGAATCTTAATAATATGGGTGATAATATAAAAGCTGTTGCTGTTGTCTCTGCTATTACTATTAAAATTGCTACTGCAGAGCCATTCTTTAATGAGGAGCAACAAGAAAGATTTGAGGCTATTCAGAAGAAATATGATGAGATGGAAAATAGGTAATCATCCATTAATATAAGATATTCTGAAACCTTCAGATTATAAATTATTGAATTATATTTTTGCTGGAATATTCGGATTAGTGTTCGTTTATTCCAGCATTTTTTCTGCTCAAGAGTGTAATTATCCTATTCATTCAGCTTGTATAACACAGGATTGTACTAGTACGGGTTTGTCGAGAGCATTTTCTGAGATTATGCGTTTTAATATTTCTTCGGCTTTATCCTTTAATTCGAATAGTCTTTATGTATTTTTCTTTTTTGTAATTCAATTCTTCTTAAGATTTATGATATTATCAATTCTAAAAAGAAGAACTAATTTCAGACGAATATTGTTCCTAGATATAGTATTTTCTGTAACTTTGTTTATAGTTTGTTTTTGGAATATTTTCAATTTTTAATAAAAATAGATTGAAGCATTTAACTATCATATTTTTATTCTTTAGTTTGTTATCTTTTTCGCAAGAAAAAGAAGTAAGGGATATAACTAGTTACCCCAATTCTGTAATCGTATTAAATTGGACATATAATTCTTGGATAGGAGATGTTGCTCCAAGAATGATAATATCACCATTTTCTATGGGAGTAGATTTATATGCTATGCAAACTCTTTTAGGGAAAGATAATTTTATTAGTATGGCCGTTGGAGGAGGTCTAAGCGTACAGAATATTAAAAGTAATTCAGGTTTGTATTCGTCTGATAGCTCTATCTTTAAAGTTATTCCTAAAGAATTAAATTATAAAACGAATAAATTATCAACAGTATTTGTTGATTTGCCGATAGAATTTCGATTTAGGATTAGACCAAATCCTCGTGATAAGGCTGGTATCGTGAGAAAACGTAATTTAAGATGTGCCATAGGTTTTAAAATTGGCTATAACATCCAAAACTACATAAAATACGAAGGCCAGGATTATCGTGAGTTAAATTATAGTAATAACATTAAGTTTAAAGAATATAATCTTAGAAATATTCTACCTTATAGGTATGGCATATATTGTAGAGTAGGCGTAGGCAGCTTTTCATTGCATGCGTATTACGCTCTAACTAAATTCTTTGAAAAAGAAAAAGGACCTTCAATAAGGCCCTTCTCTATTGGATTATCGGTAACTATTTAGTTTTGTTCTAAATCCTCATAATAATTATGAGGGTATGATAGAAAAGTTTTATCAACTTAATCTAAACATCTGGAAATTACTTAAATCGCATCGAATTAAATAATACTTTTAAAGTATTCAATTGTTTTCCTAAGACCTTCTTCTAACTGAATTTTCGGTTCCCAGTCTAGTTCTTTTTTAGCTAAGGAGATATCTGGTTGTCGTCTAGTTGGATCATCTTTGGGGATTTCTAGGTGTACAATCTTAGATTTACTTCCTGTTAGGTCAATAACTTTCTCAGCAAGCTCTAGCATTGTAAATTCGTATGGGTTACCAACGTTGACAGGTCCTGTAAAACCATCTCTAGAATTCATCATTCTAATCATTCCTTCAATTAAGTCGTCCACATATTGGAAGCTACGAGTTTGTTGTCCGTTACCGTATATTGTAATATCTTCACCTTTTAATGCTTGAACAATAAAATTTGAAACAACTCTGCCATCTCCAGGGTGCATACGAGGTCCATAAGTATTGAAAATACGAATTACTTTAATATCAACATTATTTTGCATGTGGTAATCCATAAAAAGTGTTTCGGCGCTTCTTTTCCCCTCATCGTAACAAGAACGTGGCCCCCAAGTATTAACATTACCCCAATAATCCTCTTTCTGTGGATGAACAGCAGGATCTCCATAAATTTCACTTGTAGATGCTTGCAGTATTCTTGCTCCAATTCTTTTTGCTAACCCAAGCATATTAATAGCACCCATTACTGAAGTTTTGATAGTTTTGATGGGGTTGTATTGATAGTGTATTGGAGAAGCTGGACAAGCTAAATTATATATTTGGTCTAATTCAACAAAATAAGGCATGGTAACATCGTGTCTTACCAATTCAAAATAGGGATTGTCTAAAAGATGAACTACATTCTTTTTTGATCCGGTAAAAAAATTATCAATGCAAATAACTTCGTTACCTTCATTTAAAAGGCGTTCGCATAGATGTGAACCTAAAAATCCGGCTCCTCCTGTTACTAATATTTTTTTCATAATTTATTATTTTTTATTGTATGAATAAACCAATATCCTCGATGCGAGCATTGGGGAATTAAATATCCCGAATGGGATTATATACAAGTGAGTAGGTTTTAATATTCTTAGATAATTTTGTATTAGTATTAAAACCTACTTTTGATATTATTTATTTCGACGACCAATAGCTTCGTAATACCACCCACATTCTTTCATTTCTTCAGGGTCATAAATATTTCTACCATCAATTATTACCTTATTTTTTAGTAATTTTTCCATCATCTTAAGATTTGGCATTCTAAACTCCGACCATTCAGTAAGAATAACTAAGGCGTCAGCATCAATTAATGCATCGTACATATCTTCGGCATATTCGACAATATCACCAATTTTCCTTTTGGATTCTTTTATTGCAACAGGGTCGTAAGCTTTGATTTTCCCACCTTCGGCTAAAACTTTATTGATAAAAACAACGGAAGGAGCTTCTCGCATATCGTCGGTATTAGGCTTAAATGCTAATCCCCATAAGGCAAATGTTTTACCTTTAAAATCGTGGTTAAAATATCGAGCAAGTTTATTATAAACAACAGATTTTTGTCTGTCATTTACAGCTTCTACAGATTTTAGAATTTCTAAGGAATATTCATTCTGGTCGGCTGTTTTAATTAGTGCTTTTACATCTTTTGGAAAGCAACTTCCTCCATAACCTGCACCTGGATATAAAAATTTATGACCAATTCTAGAATCAGATCCAATTCCTAGACGTACATTTTTCGCATCTGCTCCAACTATCTCGCAAAGATTTGCAATGTCATTCATAAACGATATTTTTGTAGCCAACATAGAATTGGCTGCATATTTTGTCATCTCTGCAGAAGGAATATCCATAATTAATACCGGATGATTGTTCAATAAAAATGGTTTGTATAGCCTACGCATTACTTTTTCTGCTTTTGGGCTATCAACTCCAACAACAATCCTATCAGGTTTTAGAAAGTCTTGTATGGCACTACCTTCTTTTAGAAATTCTGGGTTGGAAGAAACATCAAAATTAAGTTTTGAATTTCTTTTATCTAATTCGTCTTGGATAGCTTTTCTTACTCTTTCTGCTGTTCCTATTGGAACAGTGCTTTTGGTTACCATAACTAAATAATCAGTCATGTTTTGACCTACTTCTTTTGCAACGGCTAATACATATTGTAAATCTGCACTACCATCTTCATCTGGAGGTGTTCCTACTGCACTAAATACAACATCAACACCCTTTAAACTCTCTTTAAGAGAGGTAGAAAAACTGAGTTTCTTCTTGGTTACATTGCGGTTAACCATATCTTCTAAACCTGGTTCCCAAATAGGAAGTATCCCTTTGTTCAAGTTATCGATTTTATTTTTGTCAACATCTACGCAAGTAACGTCAATCCCTGTCTCAGCAAAACATGTACCAGAAACTAATCCAACGTATCCAGTACCAACCATTGTTATTTTCATCATTTTTATTTTATTTATTCCTATATAGTTAATTAGAAAAGTGATTAAGCCTATTATTTTTAATCAATTAAATAGGATGAGTTATTTTGTCAATTTTTACAAGGCAATTTTCTAAGTTAAAATACTTACTATATACATTGCAAAAATAATTAATACATTTACTTTACGTCAGTAAAATAAAAAAGTTTTACTTTTATTGTAACTATTATTAAACATGGTGAAACTTGATTTCTGTCATGCTTGTTTATTTTTAAATTTAGGATCTTTATTTTTTATGAAAAAGACGATATTATCGAGCTTATATCTTTTTATAAGTATGTTTGCCTTGGCGCAAACCAACTCAACTTCTGTTTATGCTACTATTAGTCCCGATAGTGCTCAAACTTTAATAACGTATCATTATTTGGATCCTAATTTTGTTATTTTGGATGTTAGAACTGAAGGGGAATACGATTCTAAGCATATAGAGAATGGCGTAAATTTAAATTATTACTTATCTACGTTTAATGATATTCTAGATACTCTAGTTAAAACAAAAGTGTATTTAATTCATTGTGCTTCTGGAGGGAGGAGTGGAAATGTCTTTAATAGTATGCAAACAAAAGGTTTTGAAAATGTTTATAATTTAGATGGAGGTCTTAATGCTTGGGAAAATGCAGGAAAACCAACTCTTACAAGTGTTCTCCCGATTTTGCTTTCTGTTTCGGATACTATTGTTGAGTTCCAAAATACGGGTCTTTCTCAAAATGATTTTCATGAGATAACTATCACTAATTATGGAAATGATACATTGGATTTTACAAGTATTACAAATCTATCATTAACAGAATTTTCGAGCGATTTTAATCTTTCAGCAAGATTAACAGGTCTTATGGATTATACTTTTCGTGTTTATTATTCGCCTATTGATTTACAAAACGATTCTGTTATTTTTGATATCGAAAGTAGTAATAGAACTTTACATTATGTGTTGAAAGGTCATGCTACCGCAACTAATATAGAAGAACATAGTTTGAATCATTTATCGGTTTATCCTAACCCTAGCTCTGGTATTATTAGAATAAAAAATGATCAGGTATTTTTGTCAGAATTATTTTCAATAAATGGGGAAGTTTTATATACTTCTTCGATTGCATTGGATTACGAACAAATTGATATGACAAATTATCAGCCGGGAATTTATTTATTAAAAATTAACTCGGAGGAAGGGGTTGTTTATAAAAAGATAATCTTACAATAATTTTTTTAAACATCATCTTTTCTAAAAGAAATGTAGTGTCTCCATTTATCAATAGCTTTAGTCATATCTTCAGGAATGGGTGATTCAAAGCGCATTTTTTCTAAAGTAACTGGGTGAGTAAAACCTAGAGTTTTTGCATGTAGAGCATGACGGGGGATGATTTTAAAAACATTTTCTACAAATTGTTTATATTTAGAAAAAGTGGTGCCTTTAATTACTGAATCTCCACCATATCTTTCATCATTAAATAATGGGTGGTTTAGATGTTCGAAATGCACTCTTATTTGGTGTGTTCGGCCCGTTTCTAGTTGACATTCGACCAAGGAAACATATCCTATTTCTTCTAATACTTTGTAATGGGTAACTGACCATTTGCCTTCGTCTTCGTTTTTATAGACGTGCATTTTCATTCGATTACGAATGTCTCTGTCCAAATATCCCGTTATGGTTCCTTCTTTTTCGTCAAAAGTTCCCCAAATTAAGGCTTGATACTTTCTTTCTGTAGAATGATCGTAAAATTGCTTGGCAAGATGAGTAAGAGCTTGTTCGGTCTTGGCAACGACTAATAATCCAGATGTATTTTTATCTATCCTATGAACTAATCCTGGTCTAGTATTGTCTTTGTGAAATAATTCAGAATCTTTTATATGAAAAGCTAATGCATTGACTAAAGTTCCGGTATAATTACCAAATCCAGGGTGAACGACTAAGCCTGCTTGTTTGTCTATTACAATCAGATGGTCGTCTTCGTAAACAATATTCAATGGGATATTTTCTGGGATAATTTCGTGTTCTCGGGGAGGTTCGGGAAGAACCATTGAGATTTGATCGCCGCCACGAACTTTATAATTGGCTTTTACTGCATTATCGTTGACTAATATACAGTTGGCAGAGGCTGCCATTTGTATCTTTGTTCTCGAAGCATTGGTTATTTTCTCTGTTAAAAATTTATCAATACGTAAAGCGGATTGACCTGGATCAACCGTAATGTTAAAATGTTCGAAAAACTCTTGTTCTTCTTCCTGATTTGTTGTGGTAGACTCGGTCATTTATAAAACGATTATTTTTTTATTTAGATTGACATTTTTATTCTGGATTCTGATAATATAAATACCTGATCCGAATTTCTTAAGGTTTATATCCTCAGTATTACTAATGGCTTTATTAATTAGTAATTTACCAATGCTATTATAGATATTAAGTTGGTATTGGAGTTGATTATTTAATTGTATTCTGATTTTATTTTGTGTAGGATTAGGATAAATTTTTATTGAATTTATCGATGGACTTTCTGGTACGGAAATATCAACAAAATTATCTCCCATTAAAGCACGAATCATAGGGGTCCCTTTGTCCAGATTATACCATGTGTTTGAGGTGGTGTAGTATACTTGTTTTTGGTTATTGTTATTAAAGTCGTAACCTATGCTATATCCTTTTTGAGTATCGTTAATAAATCCTATAAAGATTGTATCTTCAACAAAGAGAGGCTCTTTAAACTTGTAGGTAGAGAAAGAATTGATACTGTTGTTATATTTAGGACTGATATTATCTTCTTGATAAATAATATTTCCTGGTTTTCCATTATTATTGTTCCAAACACAGAGTGAAAATACCGAAGGATCTGCAGTTCCGTAATCTTTGTAGTGATTAAAATACATAGATAATCCTCTAAGAGTATCATTTTGTAAAGGTGCAATTTTGAAAGCAAATTTTTCTCCCGACTGTAATATTGCTAAACCTGACTCGGCAGAACCATCGTCATAGGCGTAATAATTGTAAAAATACTGATTATACTTTGAGGTATCATTATATAAATATGAAGAATCGGAGTTAGTAATAAACTCTTTATAAAATTTTACGATGGTAAATATTGCGCTATCATTTAAGCTAGAAGGAATATTTGAACTTATTCCTGTTTGATTTGAGATTTCATCTAATGTATTAATTCTAGCAGCTGGTGAGAATGCTGAAATATTAATACTTCCAACTTTTATGTCATCGGTAAGATTATTGTTTACGTATAATTGATAAGTGTAGAAGTTGGCTGCTCGGTCTTCATTATCTAGGTTCTGGAATCGGAAATCTATGGAATCCATTGGCATTTTGTTTAGATTATAATGTTTCCATGGGACTGAATAATAACCTAAAAATAGACTAGTGTTAAAATGACTAAAGCTAATATCAATGTGAGAAGTGTCGTTAATACTTCTGGCTGTATCTAGTACGATATAATCAAGATTCCAATAGTCGTCGTTTATGGCATCTTCTTGATTCTGAGAACCACCTATCGATGCGTAATTAAAGAATCTAAATTGAAAACTAGTTTTTAAATAACTGGTATCAATAACAGGAATAAGGACTTGCTTAAAGTTTTGTAGAGAGCTTCCTGCAATAGACCAAATAGATTGCCAATCTTTTTCGTTGGTTTTAAATTGGAGAACAAGGGAGTCGTTGTTTTGAGGCGAGCTATAACTTGTCCCTTGGGGTTGATAATAGAAACTAAGATAAATGGAGTCTGAGGGGGTGTAATTAGAGAGGTTAATAAATTTACTAGTTAAGTAATCTGCTGGAAATTGAGTTGTGTTTGAGTTGTCGTAAATTAATCCATTTTCGTTGAGTAGATCGAAAGTAGCGACGCCTATTGATGGGGGATTGACAGCAAAATTATTATTGATATATACATTTCTGTCTAGCCATAGATTTTGACTAGGGTATATGCTATCGTATGCGAAATCGTCGATAAAAGGAAGTTTTAATGTGTCTGTAATAGAAGTTTTTCTATTAATTAATTTATCATTATGTAATAATTTAGGATTAGAACTTAGCCCAACAAATTTAACTTGCCCAAATACTGAGAAAGAGATAGATAAAAGAAAAAATATTAAATGTTTTGGCTTCATATTAGAAATTTTTATTCTCTAATCTATAAGAGAATGAATAGTATCGCTAGTAGATTTTATTTTTAATGAGTCTACCCATTCTTTTTTAATAACTACTTTTGAACTGTCTAGGGTAAACCATAAGTCGACAAAATCACCAGGTTTAAAATTATTATCAAAAGGTTTTGGTTCTTGGTTGTAAATAATAGCAGCGTTAGAATCTGAAGCTGTTTTGATGTTACTATCGTAAAATTTAGCTCCCGTATTTAAGTATTTAGCTCTCAGCATTGAATCGGCTTCTTGAATGTTTTTGTTAAGTAGTAACGGAATAAATACTTTTTCATTGCTTAAGCCCATCCCTAATGTTAAATCAATAAAACTTCCCTTTTCTACTTGTGTTCCTTCAGAAATCATTTTGCCATTTATTTTTTGTTCTAAAACATAATTCTTTGCAAGATTAGGCTTATAAGATATTTCTCCAATTTTAAGTCCATAAATTTCTGCATCGACTAGGGCTTGACGGAGTGAGGCGCCCACAAAATTGGGCATATTGACCATTTCGGCATTCAAAGAATTAATGGTTAGATAAATAGTTCTTTCTGATTTAATAATGGATTCCATAGTTGGGATTTGAGCGGCTATTAATCCTCTTGCGGTTTCTTGAGAATATGTGGTATCAGAAATAAGAACTTTTAAATGAGATTGTTGAGCTAACTCTTTAGCGTCTTTGTAAGTTAAGTTTGTAAAATCGGGAACAATAACGCCCTCTCCATGATGAGTGTATGAATTAAGGCTGTATATTAGTATGAAATACAAACTTGTAGTAACAATAATAGCAATAACCAAGTTAATTAGAAACGTTTTACTTAACAAGAATTTAAAAAAGCTCATAAATTAGGATGTTTTAAATTATCTAATGTAAATACACGATTTTTATATAAAGTACTTATTCGAAACTAGAAACAAATTTTTCTAGAATATCGATAAGCTCTTCTGCTCTTTTTTTTGTTTTCCCCTCGGCGTAGGTTCTTAAAACAGGTTCGGTTCCTGATGGTCTAATCATAATCCATTCGTCTTCGTTTAAGAAGTATTTGAATCCGTCTAATGTTTCTAATCGAAGGATCGATTCGTTTTCGAAAGTTTCAATTTTATTATTTTTGCAGTAATCAATAACTTTTAGTTTTAATGATTCTGTAATTTTTAGATCGTTACGTTTATAAGCAAAAGAACCCGTAATGTCGTAGATTTCTTGGATAAGTTCTTCGATAGTTTTTCCCGTTTCAATCATCCATTCCCAAATGGCTAAACCATTCCATATTCCGTCTCTTTCAGGAATATGTCCTGCAATAGCAATGCCTCCAGACTCTTCACCACCAACTAAAACTTTTTCTTTGAGCATTACCTCGCTAATTTGCTTAAAGCCAATTTTTACACGTTGAACTTCTAAGCCATAATGTTGTGCTAATTGCTCAACTTTTGTAGTAGATGAAAATCCAGTAACGATTTTGCCTGTTTCATTTTTGTATCCTGCCAAATAGTGCATCAGCAATAAAATTGTATGATGAGAATCGATGTATTCTCCTTTGCTATTCATTAGTGCGATTCTGTCGGCATCTCCATCGACCGCTAAGCCACAGTCAACATGTTCTTCGTCTTTAATGAAGTTAGAAAATAATTGTAAATTTTTAGCTAATGGCTCTGGAGCAATACCGTGAAAAGTAGGATTGACTTCTTTGTTTATGTGGAATATCTCTGGAAGGATATCGTGCATAATCTTTTGACCAGAACCCATCATAGAATCGAAAGCAAATGTAAATTTACTATTGGCGAAAGCTGGAATATCAAATTTCTCTCGAACGTTATCTACGTATATATTATCTAGATTTGTATATTCTATTAGCTTGGCTTTAACAAGTTCTGTGAAGTCGATTTCATCTGAAGCAATGGACAGTTGGTCTTTAATTAAGGCTTCAATTTCTCTTAAATAATTTTCTTGTAAAGGACCTCCATGGTTCCCTTTTAATTTATACCCACTATATTCAGGAGGGTTATGGCTGGAAGTGATAACAACACCAAGATCGGCTTGCAATTTTACAACTGCAAAAGAAACCGCAGGTGTAGAAGTAAACGATTCCTGAAGAATGACTTTTACTCCATGATGAGCCAAAGTTTTACTTACTAATTCAGTGAATATCTTCCCATTAAATCTACAATCGTATCCAATGACAATAGTTGGTTTTTCGAAATTCTGATGCAACCAAGTTGCAAGAGCTTCGGTTAATCTACTTACATTTTCGAATGTATATCCATCTCCAATAACAGCTCTCCATCCGTCTGTTCCAAATTTTATTTTATACATATTTATTTTTTATCTTCCAATAATGAAAGAGTTTGACATTATTTTTAATAACTCTTAGTTGTAAGAATAATGTTTAATTTTTTACTTCTAGAGTTAACAAACAAAGTTATAATAAATCAGTGGAAATATCTTGACTTAATTTGTTATTTTATTAATGATAATTTTTTATAGAAATACTAGTGATTTTTTTATAAGCAACCTTTTATTGTTTATTATTGTCTAATAAAAGTAGTGGTTTACACGTATGTGTTAAATCATTTAAAAAACTAAACTACTTTATGTAACTAATTATGATTAATAGACTTAAACTAGCTTTAATATTGCTTTTTGTATGGTCTTTTTCGGTAAAACATCTTTATGCTCAAGATATTCATTTTTCACAATATTACGCTTCGCCTTTACTTTTAAATCCTTCGTATACAGGAATGCAGGATGAGGATTGGAGAGTTATGGGTAATTACAGAACCCAGTGGAGAGCTATTGAGAAACCATATAATACTAGTTCAATCGCTTATGATAGAAAGTTTTATTTATATTCTGAGAAATTTTCTGGAGGAATTTATTTTGTTAATGATCAATCTGGAGGAATTAATTTAACAGTAAATCAACTTTTCTTGTCTTTGGCATATCATAAAGAAGTAAATTATAATGAATTTCATGTTGGAGTTCAGTTGGGTTGGGTTTTTAAAAGTATCGATAACAGTATGGTTACCCTTCCAAATCAATTCGATAATACAAGTGGTTATTTTAATTCAGGTTTATCTTCAGGGGAGATTTTATGCGAAAATCTAAATTATCCAGACTTTAATATTGGCATCGCTTGGAGCCGTAAATTGTATAATATTGAACTCGTAATTGGTTTGTCGTTGCATCATATTTTTCTTCCAAAAGAAACTTTTACGGAGTATGATAATTTCTTGTATATGAGGTTAGGAGTACAGGCTGGGATTAAGTATGATTTAACAGAGCGGATTTATATTTCCCCTTATTTAAGTATTAATTATCATAGAGATGCAAGAGAAATGATGATTGGTTCGAATATAGGTTATATTTTACCATTTAAGCCTTTTGATATTAATGATGTTTTTGTAGGGCTTCATTATCGAGATCCTGTAAATTTGAGGAGCGATGCTTTGATTTTTGTTGCAGGGTTAAATTTAAGTCATTTATATGTGGGTATTAGTTATGACGTCAATATCTCGAATTTAAGAGCTGCAACAGCAAATAGAGGAGCATTTGAATTTGCATTTATATATAAGGGTATTGATACGGATATTAAGAAAAAAACTATCCCTTGCGATAGATATTAAAAATTATTTATGAGATTTAAGATTGAATATTTTTTGTTAATAATATTATTTTTCATTGGGCAATTGGAGTCTTATTCTCAAGTTTTAGAAGAAGATATCTCGTTGATGGGTATTAACCATATAAAAAAAGTTGCTAAAAGTGCTCTTAGAAATCATGATTACTATTCGGCAATAGATTATTATAATTCTTTAATAAAGAAGAAAAAGAATAATTTGAAATATCAATATGATTTAGCAGAATTATATAGAAAAACAAGAGACTATAAACGAGCTGATTATTGGTATGGTAAAGTTTATGAAAGTAATTCGGAAAAATATTTGTTAGCCCTATATTATCAAGCTCAGATGCAAAAGAGTATGGGGCTATTTGAACAAAGTAAAGAGAAATTTCAGATCTTTATTAAGAAGTCTAAGTTATTAAAAGAAAGAAAATATTATAAGAAATTGGCAAAAATGGCTTTGCAAGGATGCGTAATGGCTATTCAAACGAAAGATTCTATTCCTCAAATCATAATTCAACATTTAGATACAAATATCAATAAGGCACATATAGAATCGAATCCGATTTATTTGGACTCTAAAACGGTTAATTATGTATCGATGCGGGTAGAAGGACTTGAATATTATTCATCTCAAGATTCGAATGAAATAATTCCGAGAAGAAATTTTTATACGATTAAAAAAAAGGATGGAAATTGGAATTTTGAGGGGGAATTAAATTATCCAGATTCTATTGCTCAGAATGTTGCCAATGGAGCCTTTTCGAAAGATGGAAAACGTTTTTATTACACAAAATGTAAAGTGAATTGGAAAAATAAAATGATATGTGCTATTTATTATTCTGAGAAAACAACATTGGGCTGGTCTAAGCCTAGGAAAATAGATGGCCCAATTAATGATTCTAAATATACAGCAACCCAACCAACAATTGGAGTTAATTCGAAAACTAATATGGAAGTATTGTACTTTGTGTCTGACAGACCAGGTGGAAAAGGCGGTCTAGATATATGGTATTCGTCGTATAACTCTAGAAAAGGGATGTTTGAGAAAGTTAAGAATGCAGGGAGTAAAATCAATACCATTGCCAATGAAATAACACCGAATTATAATACAACGATACATGCCCTCAATTTTAGCTCAGATTATTGGGCAGGTTATGGAGGTTACGATGTGTTTAAAATATATGGGGAACTCAGAAAATGGGATGGACTAGAAAATGCAGGCCAATTAATAAATACTTGTGCAGACGATATTTATTTTACTTTGTCGCCAAGCAGAGAAACGGGGATGCTAGTTTCTAATAGAGTAGGAGGTGTAAGTTTGAAAAGTAAAACTTGTTGCGATGATTTGTATGAGTTTTCGTATGTTAATTTTATTCAATTAACTGTTGATGCCGATATTTGGGGGAGGAAAGATACGTCTTTTTACAAGATGCTTTATGAAAAAGGTTTAATGACTCAATTAGCAATTGACTCGGTTGAAAATCCCGAAAAATTAGATTCTTATCCGATTAAATTATTTTTGATAAATAAGAAAACTAAAGAAAGAATTTTACTCATTAATGAAAGTACAAGACAAGGTAAATGTGTTTTTGATATAGAACCAGATAAAGATTATGAATTAGAAATTCCAAGTAAAAAGGGCTCTGTTGTTTCTAAATTTACAACTCAAAATCTAAGAAAGTCGGATAGTTTACATTTAGGAGATATTTTTGTTGATATTATACCTAATGAACCTATTAATTTAGCGAATGTTTATTATAAATTCGATAAATCGGATTTAACTCAAAAAGCTAAAAATACTCTTGATACCACAATCCTTGAATTAATGCATCAGTATCCAGAGATTGTTGTTGAGATATTGTCTCATACAGATTCAAAAGGAAATAATTCGTATAACTTATTATTGTCGCAATCTCGAGCAGAAAGTGTTGTCCAATATTTAATAAGAAAGGGAATAAAAAGTTCTCGATTACTTGCAAAAGGTTATGGTGAAACAAAACCAATTGCTCAGAATAGCTTTTCGAATGGTCAAGATAATCCAAAAGGAAGAGCTAAAAATAGAAGAACAGAATTTAGAATTATTGGTACTGTTGATAAGTTAATTATTTATGATAACGAACCCGAAGACTATTAATAGTAGCTATTAAATCAAATATCGATGTATAAACAAGCCTTAATAATAACATTCTTTTTTTTCTTGATCGTCAATTTATCAGCACAAAATGCTCATTTTGTAATGGATAGCGATGAAGGCTGTGGGTCTCTGACCATTCATTTTACGAATCAATCTACGGGCACAGGGAATTTGTCTTATTTTTGGACATTTGGTAATGGCTCAGAGTCTCACGACGAAAATCCATTTATTTCTTACATCACTCCAGGGGTATACACTATTATGCTAGAAGTAACGGATGATAATGGTACAAATATATTTTCGAATCAAGCAATTGTTCATCCTTTTCCTAATGTAGTTTTTTCAGGAACAAGTTTAGGTGGATGTGTTCCTGTTGTATCTCACTTTACAGATGCTAGTTTACCTGGCGATGCTAATATTATTTCTTGGTATTGGAATTTTGGAGATGGTACAACATCTTCAGAACATAATCCAAGTCATGAATATAGTCATTCTGGGTCGTATTCTATTATTCTAAATGTAGAAGACGCTTTAGGTTGTGAAAATAATATTATTTACGATTATTATGTTAATGTTTCTAATCCTCCAATTGTGTCTTTTTCGGCTCAGCCTTCTATCAATTGCGAACCTATAAATGTTTCTTTTTCAAATAGTTCTACAGGAGATGCTTTGCCATTATCATACAGCTGGAATTTTGGTGACGGTGGTAGCTCTACCCAACCCAATCCAACTCATTTTTTTCAACAAGGAAATTATACTGTTAATTTAACAGTTAACGATGCTAACAGCTGCTCTTCTACTGGTGTTGGACAAGTCTCGATTGCCGATTTAGATCCTCATATTCAAGTTAATACAAGTCTTATTTGTACAGGAGAATTTGTAAGTTTTGTCAATACAGAAGGTTCTGCTTGTATGTGGGATTTTGGCGATGGAACAGTTAATGGATACGGGACAATAGTTTATCATGCTTTTGATAATCCAGGGGTATATACCATCACTCTTACTGCAGGATCAGGAAACTGCGTTTCTCAAGTTACACAAAGTATTAATGTACATGCGAGTCCTGATATTAATTTTAATTTTATTCCTGATGTTATTTGTGAACCAACATTAATTGCCGTAGAAAATACAAGTAGCGAATCTGTATCGTATCAGTGGAATATATATTATCAAAATATGGAAGATACAAGTATTGTCTTATCAACTACCGAGCAGAATCCAACTTTAGACATCCAAGAAGAAGGTCTTTATTATTACTCGTTAGAGGCAACAAGTAGTTATGGTTGTATCTCAACTTCTACTCAAAATATTGATGCCACTTTTACCAAAATCAATGGAATTAGTATTTTTCCAGAAGAAAGTTGTATCCCTTTCGATGCTGTGCTGACGCCAGATATTACTAGTTTAGATAATATTATTTCGTACAATTGGTATAGAGATGGAGTCTGGTTTTCGTCTGATGAAATTCCTTCGCCACAAAATTATAATGAAGTGGGAGTTTTTCCAAATATATTAGTAATTGAAACAGAACATGGTTGTGTCGATAGTCTGGAAGTTGATGTGTTGGCGGGAACAGAACCAAATATTAGTTTCTATGTGCTTGAAGATACTGTTTGTAGAGGAGAACAAGTCCATTATGTTATTAATTCACCTGACGATTCTTTAATAAATTCGTACACTTGGGATAGCTTTACGAGTAATCCTATAGTCGATGTAGGAGATGCAATTCTTGTATATGATACAATCGGAGCTATTAGTATTGGTTTGATAGGAGAAATAAATGGTTGTAATGGATTTTTTGTCCTGAATCCTGCTTTTGTTGTAAAAGGGCCTTATCTTGATAATTTCCAAGATAGTTATGATTGTACAAATCCATATTTAAGAAATTTATCTATAGATGCTTATAGTGCAGATTCTCTTTACTGGAATTTTGGAGATTATTCACCAACTATTCTTGCCAGCAATCAAGTTCAGCATCAATACTCAAACCAACAGATTTATTCGGTTAATATAATAGCGCATAGCAATACGACAGGCTGTCCCGATTATGTTTTTAATTCTTTGATTAATGTAGAAGAACCTGATTTTACGGTATCGATACCCGAGGTTTCGTGTCCCAACTTAACTCTTAATATGGATACTACTTACGAAGTAGACTCTGTATATATAGACTGGGGAGATGGAAGTTTTGAAAATTGGTTTATTGATACTTTAGTCACTCAGCAGCACATGTATACCTCTGGTGGAGTTAAGGATGTTAATGTAATAGTATCGGGTTTGGGCGGTTGTTTCGACACAATTAGTCAACAAATAACAGTGGGCTTTGCATCTCCACTTTTTACCACAAATCCTGTTAATTTATGTTTAGGAGATTCTATATCTATTGATGGTATGGCGAGTAGCATCTTCCCATTGCAGGAATACATGTGGTATTTTGATACTACAGATAGTTTGATGTGCTATTCCGATTCTATTTTTCAGTATTTTTTTGATGAAGGGGGGGGGCATATTATAAAATATAAACTTATCGATTCTTTGGGATGTGAATTTATTTCTCCAGATAGAAATATCGAAATTCATGCAATAGATGCAAATGTTTCTTTGGTCGATTCATCTCTATGTTTAAATGCTTCATTATTAGTCAATATTGATGCTGATTTATTAAATCTGCAAATAGATTGTGATTATGGAGATATGACAGCTATTACTTCGACCCTTTATCATCTTTATCAAGATACAGGAGTATATCAAATTAATATTCAAATACAAGATGCTTATGGGTGCATCCAATCTTTTATTTTCGACTCTGTCAGTGTTCAAGAAGCCAATTTAAGAATAACTCTTTTAGAGGATACTTTAATGTGCTATCCAGCATCACCTCTGTTTATTAATTTAGATAGCATAGAAACCCCATATTTGCAATTCGAATGGTCTGATAATCTTAATAATACGGCATATATCCCTAATCCAGAATTTGTTTATCAAGATAGAGGGCATTATCAAATATCTGTAATCGAATCAACATCTAATGGTTGTGTCGATTCTACAAGTTTTAATTTAATTATTGATGGACCTTATGCAGATATTAATATCTCCGATGATATAGTCTGTAAAAATGATACAGTTCAATTTTGGATGAGTAATGATACTAATATTGTTAGTTATGAGTGGACTCTGGGCGATGGATATGGTATTAGTAATACATCGGTTTTTGAACATAGTTTTAATTTTGTTCCTCAAAATGGAACATTTGAAATTGTGCTATCATATCCTGCAGAAGGTTGTGACGCTGACGGTGACGGACAGGATGATAAATATACCCAAGTAGAAAATATTAATATTTTTCCGGTGGTGGCGTCCTTCGATTTAGTTAACACAACTACAGGATTATTAGATACAAACTCATGTTCCCCATTAGAGGTACTGTTTAATAATACATCTCAAGGTAATGGAAATGTTTATAGGTGGACAATTGATAATATTGATTATAGTCTACAAACTCAGCCTAACGATTATAGTTTTATTAATACAGAAGTACTTATTGATACTTTTAATGTCGCTTTGTATTTGAGAAGTCAAGAAGGCTGTAAGGATACTGCTTACCAAAAGTTAATCGTTCGTTCTGTACCTGAAATTGAGATTTCTGATAATCAGAATATCTGTTTGGGCAGTGGTATAGATTTATGGGCTACTGGAGGCGACTCAATAATTTGGAGCTCAGATTTTGAAATTAATAATAGAAACGATTATCAAATAAATATAGAACCAGAGCAAAGCTCTATGATTTATGCTAGAATTATTGAAAGTAACGGATGCGAAATAACCGATTCTGTTTATGTTTTTGTGCAACAAATCCCTCAAATATTTTCTAGTTTCTCAGATACAGTCGTAGTTGTTGGTCAGGAATTTAATATTGAAATGTACTCTAATCAAGAAGGTATTAGGTATTCTTGGTCACCAACAGAAGGCCTTTCGTGCACAGATTGTCCATCCCCTATTGTTGAAGTAACAAAACCCATAGAATATACAATTTCAATTATGGATAGTTCAAATTGTCATACTGTTACAAAGCAAATCTTTATCGATGTATTTTACGATTATACAATCGATGTCCCCAATACGTTTACACCAAACGACGACGGAGAAAATGATTTAGTTTACGTAAGAGGTTGGGGGATAAAAGATTTGATTGAGTTTAGAATATATAACCGTTGGGGAGAGGAAGTTTTCTTTTCGAATGACCTTAACTTAGGTTGGGATGGTAAATTAAGAGGAAAACCCCAGAATATGGATACTTACGTATATTATGCAAAAGTTCGCACTTTTAATAATACAGAGATTTTAAAAAAAGGAACAATTACACTTCTGAGATAAACCCAGTCTTGTTAGTTTTGGCCTAAGAATTGTATAGAATATACATTGAAATAAGATGAGTATGAATTTTAATGGCAGATTTTACATTAGAATTTATTCTATTTCTGAAACCTTATTTTATCAATAATATTTTTGTTTAAAGTTGTTAATTTTACAATGATATATTGAATTCGTTAATTTTTTAGTAACTTGCGAAAAATTATATGCAATTGAAACGTGTTTTTATTATTATATTGGTCTTAATAGGAAGTTTATCCTTAACTGCACAAGATAAGGTTGTCTTTAAAGCTTCAGACTCTCTTGATGTTGTTGCTCATCTCTACGAGATAGACCCATCGTTTCCTTATATTATTCTGTTTCATCAGGGCAATTATAGTAAAGGAGAATTTAAAGATATTGCAATTAGCTTGTTGAAATTAAAGTATAATTGTTTAGCTGTTGATTTGCGTTATGGGGGATCTATTAATTCTGTCCCAGACGAAACGGCAATTAATGCCAAAGACGAAAAGGTATTTCGTTCGATGTACGATGCGCGTCTAGATATCGAAGCTGCTATTTACTATGTTTATGAGAAATCTAAGCAAGAGATGGTTCTTTTGGGGAGCTCTTATTCAGCAACCTTAGCTTTGAAAATAGGTAAAGATAATCCAAAAGTAAAAGCTATTATTGCATATAGCCCTGGCGAATTTTTTAGAAATGAGTTTTTAATTCACGATGCACTTAAAGGAATCGATAAGCCTGTATATGTTGCAGGAACTCAATTAGAATACCCTTATTTAAAACGATTAACCGAAAATGTCCCCAAAAATAAACTAGTCGTATTTCAACCACAAAACGATGATGGAAAGCACGGTGCAAAAGCATTGTGGAAAACCGACGAAGTATCGAAAGAATATTGGTTGAGCCTATTAATGTTTATAAATAGCTTGAAATAAAAGTGCTTAAAATCCTAGTAATACGTTTTAGTTCTATTGGCGATATTGTTTTAACAACTCCTGTTGTTAGAATATTGAAGAAACAGTTTCCTGATTCTGAAATTCATTTTTTAACCAAATCTCAATTTTCGTTTTTACTTAACGATAATCCATACGTAGATAAAGTTCATTCATTGTCGAGGAATCTTAGCGATACGATTAAAGAGTTGAAAGATGAATCGTACGATCATTTAATTGACTTGCATAATAATTTGAGAACAAAAAGAATTAAATCAGCCTTGTCAATTCCAGACTTTACAGTTGATAAATTAAATTTAAGAAAGTGGTTGCTTGTTAATTTCAAGATTAATAAGATGCCAAGTAACCATATTGTTGATCGCTATATAGAAACCCTTTCTGTTTTCGATGTGTCAAATGATAAAGAGGGGTTAGACTATTTTATTCCTGAAAAGGATGAATATCCAATTTCGTTAGTTAATGCAACTTTTGAGAACGGATTTGTAGCATTAGTTTTAGGAGCAACTTATTTTACAAAACAAATTCCCGAAGAATTAGCTATTGAAATAATAAATCATTCTCAACTTCTTTTTGTGCTTCTTGGGGGTAAAGACGATGTGGAGAAGGCTGATAAAGTTGAAAAATTGTCGAAAGGGAGAGTTGCTAATTTATGTGGGAAAGTTAATCTTAATCAATCAGCATCAATTATTCAACAGTCAAAGGTTGTTGTAAGTTCCGATACAGGTTTAATGCATATTGCTGCGGCATTTAGAAAACCAATTGTTTCTATATGGGGAAATACAGTGCCTGAATTTGGGATGTCTCCATATTTACCAAACAAACACTCTAAGATATTTGAAATCAAAGATTTGTCTTGTCGTCCTTGTTCGAAGATTGGTTTTAATAAATGTCCAAAGAAGCATTTTTATTGTATGAAAAAACAAGACCCAATTCAGATTTCAGAATATATAAAATCTATATATGCTATAAAGTAGGTTCTTCATTACAATATTTGTAGAAAAATCTAGTTAACAATAAAAAACATTTATGTTTTCATCTCAAATTCATCGATATATTTATTTGTTTTCGTTAATTCTTCTGGGAGTTTCAATGCCATTTTCAGTTTTCTTAATGAGTGTATCTCAGTTTTTATTGGCTACTAATTGGTTATTAGAGTTAGATTTTGTTAATAAATGGAAACGCTTAATCCATAATAAGCCAGCTCTGTATTTAATAGGACTGTTTTTTTTACATTTAATTTGGATGTTCAACTCTTCGAATGTTGCCTATGGATTGCACGATATTAAAATTAAACTACCATTATTTGTTTTAGCATTATTGGTAGGGAGTTCTAAAAAGTTAGAAATTCATGAGGTGAAATTAATATTAAACTTTTTTATTCTAGCCGTTGTAGGCTCTTCTTTTATTTCGGGTTTAATTTATTACGGACTTATCGAAAGGCACATTACCGATATTAGGCAAATTTCTATTTTTATCTCACATATTCGATTGAGTCTTTTGGTTAATATGGCTATATTTTCATCTTATTATTTGGCTCGTAAGACTTCTCAAAATAACTTAAAAATGATATATACTGCAATCATATTAAGTTTGTCATTTTTTCTTTTTATACTAAACTCTTATACGGGATTGTTAGTGTTCTCACTTGTGTTCATAAGCATGATACTCCGTTCTGTATTTTTACAAAAGAAAATTTGGCTTAAATGGATTTTTGCCTTTTTAGCTTTGATATTGATATTTTCAGGAGTTTTGTTAATTAAGAATTATATTAACGAATTTTATAATTTTGATAATAAAATATCACATAAAGATTTACCTAAATATACAATAAATGGGAATCTATATAAGCATAACACAAAAGCAATTCAAATAGAAAATGGGCATTATGTATATTGGTATTTATGTGAAAAAGAATTAGAAAAGGAGTGGAATAAAAAGAGTAATATTCCTTATTCAGATGGGGTAAATAAAAGAGGTTTCCCTATCAAGTATACTTTAATGAATTATTTAACATCATTAAATTTAACAAAGGATTCTGTAGGTGTTACCAATTTAGCGAATGAGGATATTAAGATGATTGAAACAGCTCATTCTAATTATATTTATAAAAATAAATATTCACCTTATGCCAAGGTATATCCAATAATAGAGCAGTTTTATTATTATTCTAAAACAGGTAATGCCTCTGGAGCAAGTGTTACTCAAAGGCTCGAATATTTAAAAATTGCAAAAAAAATTATTTCTAATCATTTTTGGTTTGGTACAGGGACAGGAGATGTCGACGATGCTTTTAAGAAGCATTATCAAAATGGAGAAAGTACTTTAAAAAAAGAATTTCAGCATAGAGCACATAATCAATATGTGACATTTTTTATTAGTTTTGGGTTGTTTGGCTTTCTAGGGGCTATGTTTTTTATGTTTGCACCTATGTATAGAGAACGAAAACAATTTTTGCCACTTGTATTTCTTTTAGCCGCTTTTTTATCTATGATTAATGAAGACACTCTTGAAACTCAAGCAGGAATAACTTTCTTTACTTATTTTTATATTTTATTCTTTATTGCTTTTTCTTTTAGCGAGTATCAGAATCAAAAAAGCACCGATAAAATCGATGCTTAATATGTTTTTTTTAAGAAGTGTCTTATTTAAGAACACCTAATTCTTTTCCTATTTTGGTAAACGCTGTAATGGCGTGGTCTAAATGTTTGGTTTCGTGAGCGGCAGAAAGCTGAACCCTGATTCTAGCTTGTCCTTTGGCTACCACGGGATAATAGAATCCGATAACATAAATACCTTCGGCTAATAATTTTGTTGCAAAATCTTGAGATAATTTTGCATCGTAAAGCATGACTGCACAAATGGCAGATTTTGTAGGTTTAATATCAAAGCCCGCATTAATCATTTTTTTAACAAAATAGTCGGTGTTGGCATGAAGCTTATCTTGTAAAGCTGTAGTTTGGCTCATCATATCAAACATTTTAATTCCAGCATTAGCAACCATAGGAGGAATTGAGTTTGAAAACAAATAAGGACGAGAGCGTTGACGTAGCATCTCAATAATTTCCTTTTTACCAGTTGTAAAACCACCAATTGCACCACCAAAAGCTTTACCAAGAGTTCCCGTAATAATATCTACCTCGCCTCGAATATTGAACTGCTCAGTAACTCCACGTCCTGTTTTACCAACAACACCAGCAGAATGACATTCGTCTACCATAATTAAGGCGTCATACTTTTTAGCCAGTTTGTTGATTTCATCCATCGGAGCTGTATTTCCGTCCATAGAAAAAACACCATCGGTAACAATAATTCTAAATCTTTGGTCTTGAGCTTTAATAAGTTGTTCTTCCAAAGAAGCCATGTCAGCATTTTCGTATCTGTAACGTTGGGCTTTACATAAGCGTACCCCGTCTATGATAGATGCGTGATTTAATGAGTCAGAAATAATAGCATCTTCTTCAGAAAATAAAGGTTCGAAAACACCTCCGTTTGCATCGAAAGCTGCAGCATATAAAATGGTATCTTCAGTACCAAAGAACTCTGCTACTTTTTTTTCTAATTCTTTGTGTAAATCTTGAGTACCGCATATAAAACGAACAGATGACATTCCGAATCCACGAGTGTCGAGTGCATTTTTTGCAGCGTCAATTAATTCTTGATTATTAGATAATCCTAAATAATTGTTCATGCAAAAATTTAGAACCTTCTGACCCGTAGTAAGTGTAATTTCTGCTTCTTGGGGAGAATTGATAATTCGTTCTCCTTTAAATAAGCCCGCTTCAGTTATTGAGTCTAACTCTGTTTGTAAATATTGTTGAAATTTTCCGTACATAATATCTTTAATTAATTGTTTTTTCAAAATTACAAATTAATCGTTGACGAGATTAATATTATTAATATTATTATTATAAAAATACGATAATTCACAACTTGCTTGAAAAATCAACAGCTTTTTATTATGTTTGTAGTCAAATAAATAAACCGATGAATAAAACTAACTTTTTATTATTAATTTTAGGAATCGCCCTAATTTTTGGAGCATATAGTTGCAAAGAAGAGGCGAAACCAAAGGCTGTTGTTAGGGTAGTGGAAATGGTGGATAGTGTTTTGGTTCCCGTTAACAAAGCTCTAGTCAAGGTAAGGCCATCTACACAGGAAACTGTTTTGTCCGATGTTATTGCTCAGGGATATACAAATTCTAGCGGCTATATAGAATTTACTTTTGATAAAGAATTAGTTCTCAAAGCAGAGGCAGAGAAGTTAAAAAGAGACGAGCAAGGGAAGGTTGAAGAAGATGTCAACGGAGAGCCCATAGTATTAAAATCGGGATATAGAGTGCTTGTCCTTAAAGTAGATTATTCAGATAATAAAACCATAGAAGTTAAATAAAAGACCAATGAATAAGTATTGTAAAGGATTAGTATTCGTAAGTATTTTTGTTTTAACCATTTTTAGTTCATGTTCGGATTCTGTTCCGCCAAAAGCTACTGTTACCGTTCGTAATGGAATGGAAAATAATGGTATTGAAATGAATGTGCTTTTAGAAAGTGCATTAGTAACTATTTTTATTGATCCAAATACAGGAAAGCCTGGCTATGTCGATCCCGATGGGAAGGTTGATGTTATACAAAAAAATACTGATGCTTCAGGGCAATGTAGCTTCGACTTTGTTCAAGAAAATATTTTACAAGTAAAAGCAGAATATCCATTAAATGGAGATACACTTTATGGGGAAGGGGTTGTTGTATTAAAAGAAGACGAAACATATCAAGAAACCATTTATTTGAGAAAGTATAAATCGCAATTGTAGTTTTTTCTTACGGAGGTTCAATCCTTCGCTACAATTCTGACACATAGGAATAGAAGATCTTTCGCTAGAAATATTCTGGCGAAATTTTTTATATAAGGAAGACCGCTCGATAACTGAAATGGAATTTGAGTTAAGATTTCCTATCGTATAATCGGCATCTTTATCGAAACAACAAGGAACTAGATTTTGGTCTTGAGTAATGACTCCAGAGTGCCACATTCGCCAGCATTTGTGTTTCAACTTGCTTTTAATTAAATAAAAACCATTGCTGTCTTTTTTATATCTAGAGAACTGTGTTATCGAAGTGATATTGGTAGAGTTCTTAAAATTATAGATTTGTGCCGATTTTATTTCTACTTTATCAATCCCAATATCGTGTCCTAATTTTTTTATTTTATGAATTTGATGTTCGTTGTGTTTGAATACAAGAAACTGAAAAACAATTTTAAGATTATTTTTTTTGGAGTCTTTTTTAGCTTCAATTAGAAATTTACTAGCGTTAATTACTTTTTCTAGCTGCCCCCCAATTCTATATTTTTCATAAATTTCTTGACTAGTTCCATCAATAGATATAATAATTCGGTTCAGACCAGAGTCAACAATATTTTTTGCTAATTCTTTATCGATAAGTTGAGCGTTTGTTGAAGTAGAAGTATAAATATTTTTCTGAGACGCTAGTTTTATCATTTCAAGGATATTTTTATTTAAGAAAGGTTCGCCTTGAAAATAGAAATTGAGATATATTAAATCTTTAGCTTTTTGATCAATTAATTTTTTAAAAGCAGTTGTTGAAAAGTTTCCTTTTTGTCGAGTTAAACCGTTAGTCCCTGTTGGGCATTCGGTACACGATAAATTACAACTGTTGGTTGGTTCAATAGAAAGAGCAATATATCTTCCCCATCGAAAGTCTTTTTTTATAAAATAACTCAAATGATAACTTAAATATAATAAAAAAAAGAGTTTGATTTTTCTGAAAGTAATGTATTTAAGAAGCATTTTTTATTAGATATTCAATTTGTTATTAGAGTCAAATGTTATATATTTTTTTAATCTTTATCAAATCAACCGCAGACAAGATAAAAGAATTCAATAAAAGTAATTAAATTCGCGAAATCAAAGATAGAATAAAATTTTTTTCGTAAAATAATAAGAAATGAAACACTATTTAACAGATACCCACTCTCATATATATTCCGAAGAATTTGATAACGATAGACGTGATGTGGTCTTTAATGCGCATAAAGCAGGTGTTAAAAAGATACTTTTGCCTAATATTGACTCGACAACTGTTGATGCTATGATGGATTTGTGTAAAAAATATCCTCATCATATTTTTCCTATGATGGGGCTACATCCGACATCGGTAGAAGACGATTTTGAGACTGAAATACAAAAAGTTGAAGAGTGGTTAGATAAAGAAAAGTTCTATGCAATTGGAGAAATTGGAATAGATTTGCATTGGGATAAAACTTTTCTAGAAGAACAAATTCTAGCTTTTGAAAAACAAATAGATTTGGCCTTAAAGTTCGATTTGCCCATTGTAATTCATGCAAGAGATTCGTTCGATGAGATTTTTGAAGTTTTAGATCGAAAAAATACAGCTAGTTTAAGAGGTGTTTTTCATTCTTTTACAGGAACATTAGAACAGGCTCATAAAATTATCAGCGACTATCATTTTTATTTAGGCATTAATGGAATTGTGACTTTTAAAAAATCACATTTGCCAGAAGTATTAAAAGAAATTGATGTTAAGTATATTCTTTTAGAAACAGATGCTCCATATTTAGCTCCAGAACCAAAGAGAGGGAAGCGGAACGAAAGTTCTTATATGTTTTACACTGCAAGAAAAGTAGCCGATATTTATGGCTTAGATGTAAAAGCTATTTCGGAAATAACGACTCAAAATGCTTTAAATTTATTTAACTTTCCAAACGATGAAGACTAAACTATTATTAATATATACTGGAGGAACCATAGGAATGGTAAAAGACTCGGAAAGTGGGTCTTTAATGCCTTTAGATTTTAAACATCTTACGGAGCAAGTCCCAGAATTAAGAGCTTTCAATTGTCAATTAGATTCATTTGAATTTTCTGTTGTAATTGATTCGTCGAATGTAAACCCTGCGTTTTGGATCGATTTAGTTACGGTTATTCAAAAAAATTATTCGAAATACGACGGTTTTGTAATTTTACACGGTACAGATACTATGGCGCATACTGCCAGTGCATTAAGTTTTATGATACAGAATATCGATAAACCAATTATTCTAACGGGTTCGCAGCTACCCATTGGAACCATTCGAACCGATGGTAAAGAAAATTTGATAACCTCAATCGAAATAGCAATGGGGAAGAAGGATGGGGATTCCATTATTAAAGAAGTATGTGTTTGTTTTGAAAATAAATTGTTTCGTGGCAATAGAATAAGTAAAATAAATGCAGAGTATTTTAATGCTTTCTCATCAGAGAATTACCCTCCATTAGCAGAAATAGGTATCAATATTCATTATAAAAGAAATTATTTTTTAGATAATAAAAAAGAGAAAGTTTCGTTTAACACAAAACTGGATAATAATGTTGCTGTATTAAGGATTTTTCCAGGTATTTCAAAACCTTATGTAGAAAGTATTATTAATATAAAAGGTTTGAAAGCTTTAGTAATAGAAACTTATGGAGCCGGGAATGCTCCAACTTACCCGTGGTTTATTGACGAATTAAAAAGAGCAATAAATAAAGGGATTGTATTGGTGAATGTTACTCAATGTAAAGCAGGGTCTGTAATTCAAGGACATTACGAAACCAGTGTTAAGATGTTAGAAATGGGTGTCGTGAGTGCCCATGATATGACCATTGAAGCAACAGTTGTAAAGTTGATGTATCTCTTAGGAAATGGATTCTTTGGTAAGGAATTGTCAAGAGTTTTTAAGATTAATATAAGTGGAGAAATGAGTTTAGCTCTTCATAATTAGATTTTTAGACAACAGTCTATTAAGTTTGATTTATTTAATAGATATTAGTTTATCTTTTTTTTGTAAATTGCGCTTTTTTAAAGCAAAATTTGGAGAATTGGCCGAGTGGCTTAAGGCGCACGCTTGGAAAGCGTGTATATCTGTGAGGATATCGTGGGTTCGAATCCCTCATTCTCCGCAAGGTTTTCATAAGTAAATGAAATTTGATATCGCTTATTTATGGAGAATTCATTTATTAATTATATTTTTGTTCAAATTAAAAATTAAACAATTAAACAGATCATGAAAAAGTTTTTCGCATTATTCGCATTATTTGGAATACTTTCTTACGGTGTAAGCAATTCAGCTTTCGCTCAAGAAACGGCTGAATCGCCAGCAGATACAACAGAACAAGTTGCAACAACAGCCGACAGTAATACTGTAGCTGAAGCACCTGTCGAACAAGCTGCTCCTGTAGAAGAAGTAGCTGCTACAGAAGATGCTAAGGCAGAAGTTGAAACACCAGGTTTTCATCAACAACTTAAACAAAAGTTTATTGAAGGTGGAGCAGGTTTTATGAGTTTTGTATTAATTACACTTATTTTAGGTTTAGCATTAGCTATTGAAAGAATTATTTACTTAAATATGGCTAGTACAAACACAACCAAATTATTAAATAAGGTTGAAGATGCTTTAAATTCAGGTGGAATTGATGCTGCTAAAGAAGTTTGTAGAAATACAAGAGGTCCCGTAGCTTCAATCTTTTATCAAGGTTTAGAAAGATATAATCCTGCTAACGAAAGTTCTGTAGAAAACGTTGAAAAAGCAATTGTTGCCTATGGAGGTGTACAAATGGGACGTTTAGAAAAAGGCTTAAGTTGGATTAGTTTATTTATTGCTCTAGCTCCAATGTTAGGGTTTATGGGAACTGTAATTGGTATGATCTCTGCATTTGATGCCATCGAGATTGCGGGTGATATTTCTCCGACACTTGTTGCTGGAGGTATTAAAGTGGCCTTGATTACAACCGTTGCTGGTTTGATTGTTGCGATGATTCTACAAGTATTCTATAACTATATTGTTGCAAAAATTGATAGTATTGTTAACGAAATGGAAGACGCTTCTATTTCAATGGTAGATTTAATTTCAAAATTTAAAGCTTAATCATATTATGGACACTAAAATAGGTAAAATAATACAAATAATGATGTATGTCATATTCGGTGTCTCTTTAATAATGATTGTAGCATTTTATTTTGGAGGATCAGAAAGCATAACATTTACTAGTGGAAAGGAGTATTCTTATCCAAGTTTTACAGATAATATGATATATTGGGCTTATGTCCTTTTTATTGTATCAACTTTATCGGCACTTCTTTTTCCAATTATCTCTTTAATTACAGATATTAAAAAAGCAAAGAGAACTATTGTTGGCGTTGCAGCTTTAGCTATTACTGTTGGCTTAGCATATGCATTTGCATCAGGAGCGATTCCAAATTTCCATAACATTGAAAAATTTAATATTACGGAAAGTATTTCTAAAAGTGTGGGGACAGGTTTGTTTACAGTATACTTATTAGGAGGAATTGCAATTATAGGAATCTTATTTACAGAGATTTCAAAATCATTTAAATAAAGGTTGTATGGCAAGACGAGAAACCCCAGAAGTTTCAGCAGGTTCGATGGCAGATATAGCATTTATGCTATTAATTTTCTTCCTTGTAGCTACGACAATGGATGTAGATTCCGGATTGGCTCGTATGCTTCCTCCTAAAGTTGAAGATCAACCAGACGATACTCCTCCTATTAAAGAGAGGAATGTATTTGTTGTTCAGATTAATAGTCAAGATAAAATTGCTATTAAAGGTGAGCCGATTGATATTACTCAGCTCAAAGATAGAGCAAAGGAGTTTATTGCTAATCCTGCAAAGAAAGATAATCTTCCTGAGTTTAAACAAACAGAAATTTCGATAAAGAATAAAGAAGGAGTAGTTGTTGTTAGTTTAGGAATGTATCCTGTTAGTAAGGGTATTATTTCGTTACAAAATGATAATGGGACTTCTTATGCGGCATATATTTCAGTTCAAAATGAGCTTGTAAAAGCATATAACGAATTGAGAGAAGATTTTGCCGAGAATAAGTTTCATAAGCATTACAACGATTTAGATAGGGAGCATCAGAAAGCTGTTAGGAAAGTTTATCCTCAAAGAATTTCTGAAGCAGAATCAAGAAACATAGGTAAATAAAATATTATGGCAAAATTCGGAAGGAAAGGAAAAGGTGGAATGCCTGCTATTTCAACGGCATCATTACCAGATATCGTATTTATGTTACTATTTTTCTTTATGGTAACTACTGTAATGAGATCTGCTGATTTAAAAGTGACCAATCATGTGCCCAAGGCTACAGAACTAAAAAAATTAGAGAAGAAGTCTTTGGTAAGTTACATTTATGTTGGTGAGCCCAAAAAGCAATTTAGAAAAATAATGGGTACAGAACCTAGAATCCAACTAAATGATGGTTTTGCTAAAGTATCTGATATTGATCAGTTTATTTTAAGTGAGCGTGAGGCAAGAGATGAAAACGAAGTACCATACATGACGACATCGCTTAAGGTTGATTCCGATGTTAAAATGGGAATTGTTACAGAAATAAAGCAAGCGCTTAGAGATGCAAATGCATTGAAAATAAATTATTCGGCCAAGAAAAAGGTAGAGTAAAATGAGAATGAATATTATAGATAGAGCTCAACAATTTGTTGGGCTCTTTTTTGTTATTTTCTATTTATTTCAAGAATCTCAAAATTTGAAATTGTATCATCTTCGATGACAAAACGTACAGCAGTCCTTACTTTATGAAAACCTGATTTCCCATAAGCTCCTGGATTGATATGAAGCAGGTTTAATTCATTGTCGTTAATGACTTTAAGAATATGCGAATGTCCAGAAATAAATAATTGAGGCTTTTCTTTCTTTAACAAAGTTTTAATTGAGGAAGCATATCTTTTGGGGTAACCTCCAATATGGGTCATTAAGACTTTATAATTTCCAATGCTAAAAATTTGAAACTCAGGAACAATAATACGTGTTTCATGATTATCGATATTGCCATAGACAGCACGGGTTTTGGTACAAGATTCTAAAGAATTTAAAACAGATATATCGCCAATATCGCCTGCGTGCCATATTTCGTCACAATCTTTAAAAAAATTTAAAACTTTATTGTCAATATACGAATGGGTATCGGAAAGGAGTCCTATCTTCAAGAAACTGTTGTTTTACTTAATAAAAATCAAAAGTAAAGATTCTTTCTTTAATGCGTTAATTCTAGAACGATATATGAGTGATTTTTTAATAACTTTACCATTTTATATTTAATATCATATTATGCGATTATTTTATGCCCAAAATATTAAATCTCCAAATTTTACTTTCGACCAGCAAGAAAGTAGACATATAGCTAAGGTTCTCAGACTAAAGGTAGGAGATAGATTATTTTTGACTGATGGAAACGGATATTTTTACGATGCAGAGATCTCAGAAGTTTCTAGTAAGTATTGTTCTGTAAATATTTTAAAAAAAGAATATCAAAAGAAACACGATTATTATCTGCATGTAGCTATCTCACCAACAAAAAGTAATGATAGGTTTGAATGGTTTCTCGAAAAAGCAACAGAAATTGGGATTGATGAAATTACGCCTTTATTGACCAAAAATTCTGAACGAACTAAGATAAAAGTAGATCGCTATAGGAAAGTGATAGAGTCTGCAATGAAACAATCACATAAAGCTTTTCATCCAAAATTAAACGATTTAACAAGTCTTGAAAATTTCTTAAATCAGGATTTAGATTATGATAAAAAACTTATGGCACATTGTTACGATACACATAAGTATTCTTTAAAGCAATTGGTTTCGGTAAAACAACGCGTTTTAATTATGATAGGACCAGAGGGCGATTTTACTATGGAAGAAATTGAGCATTCAAAAAAAATGGGGATTTATCCTCTTAGCTTAGGGGCTTATAGATTGCGAACCGAAACGGCTGGAGTTGCATCGGTACAGTCGGTAGCATTTATTAATGAATAAAAGATGAAACCTCAAAATTTCGAAATTTCATCCCTTGATTTTAAAAAAGATCGTTTATGTTTCAACTTATTCACTTTTAATAAATATTTTTGTATTAGTTATTCTGATATTAAACTTTAGTTTAGAGCGTCAAATAATGAAATAAATAAGCAATAATGAAAAATAGTAAAATACTTTTAGGTTTTATTAAACCCGTAAAATCAAAATATAGAATTCCTTATGTTTTGGGAATAGTATTTTTTTTGCTGTTTGTTTATTCCTTTAATAATAGGCAGCAAGATGGATATGGTTTTTGGTTTGTACTATTGCAAATACCATTTGTATTAATCATATCTCTACCAAGTTTATTTCCAGAAAAAGAGATATTCCAACTTTTTGTTCAATTCACAGATGAACATATTAGATTTCGAAATTCATATTTTAAGAACCCAACTCTTATTCACTATTCAAAAATTGAATCAATAGAAGTAAAGCCAACAAAAGTTTTTATTAAAGCTAAAGAACAAACGGTAGAAATATTATTTAATTCGATGGGTTATCAATCCACTCAGAAAATAAAAGCTAACTTTGAAAAGTTAAAAGAAGAAATATATAAGTGAGGATATTAATAATTATATTATTAAGTTTAAATGTGGCTCTTGCTCAAGAGACCACCGTAAAGTTGGGTTTGCTAAAATATAATGGTGGTGGCGATTGGTATGCTAATCCTACATCTTTACCTAATTTAATTAGATTCTGTAATAATAATCTTTATACAAATATTGACCAAGAGCCCGAAACGGTTGAAGTTGGAAGTCCTGATTTGTTCGACTTCCCTTTTGTACATATGACAGGACACGGTAACGTTATTTTTTCCGAATCTGAAGCCTTAAATCTTAGGAATTATTTAATTGCAGGAGGGTTTCTTCATATTTCTGATAATTATGGTTTAGACAAATATATCCGTAGAGAAATGAAGAAAGTTTTTCCTAAACTCAAATTTGTAGAATTACCCTTTTCGTATCCAATATATCATACCAAATATGAGTTTAATACAGGATTACCTAAGATTCACGAACACGATGGCCTACCAGCTCAAGGCTTTGGAATTATTTACGAAGGTCGTTTAGTTTGTTTTTATGATTATCAGTGCGATCTAGGCGATGGTTGGGAAGACCCAGAAGTGCATAATGATCCAGAGGAGATTCGCTTAAAAGCATTGATGATGGGGGCAAATATTATTTCATATGTATTCACGAAATAGAGTAATTTGTTCTGTCCAGAAAATATTTTCGATATATGTAATATCTCTTTTATTATTCAAAAAGATTTTTATCTTTGTGTTTCTTAAAAAATGTTAAACTAAAATATATAATATGTTTAAAGGACATCCTAAAGGTTTGATTGCAGCGGCAATGACTAATATGGGCGAGCGTTTTGGCTTCTACACAATGATGGCCATTCTAGTATTGTTTTTACAGGCTAAATTTGGATTAGATGGTTCAAATGCAGGTATCATATACTCGGTATTTTATGCCTTGATTTATGTATTATCTCTAGTCGGAGGAATAATAGCAGATAGAACAGGGAAATTTAAAACAACTATTATGGCAGGGCTTATAGTTATGTCTTTTGGTTATGTTTTGATGTCTATCCCTTCTACAATTACAGCCGAGAATAAAAGTTTTTTCTTAATCTTAACATTAGTTGCTCTATTTGTGATTTCTTTTGGTAATGGTTTATTCAAAGGAAACTTACAAGCACTTGTTGGGCAAATGTATGATAATCCTAAATATGAATCATTGAGAGATAGAGGATTCTCTTTATTTTATATGTTTATTAATGTAGGTGCAATTTTTGCCCCTTTTACTGCAATTGGCGTTAGGAATTGGTGGTTAGAAAAGCATGATTTTGTTTATAATGCGGATTTGCCAGCTCTGTGCCATGCATATGCCGATGGCGTAATTACACCTGAAGCAACAAATACATTACAAACTATGGCTGACGCAGCCAGTAAGGCCCCTGTAACAGACTTGGGAACATTTGTAAATAGTTATCTTGAAGTATTTGTAACGGGGTTTCATTATGCATTTGCTGTTGCTATTTTAGCAATGGCTATTTCTTTTGTGTTTTGGGTTGTTAATAAAAAACACTTTCCAGATCCTCAAAGTGCAAAACAAAAAGCCGAAGGTAATAAAGCTGCTGGAGTTACAGAAATGGATATAAAAGAAGTAAAACAAAGAATGTATGCTCTGTTTGCTGTATTTGGTGTTGTTGTTTTCTTTTGGTTTTCATTTCATCAGAATGGATTAACTTTGACCATGTTTGCAAGAGATTATACTCATTTAAAAATAGGTCAATTTAATTTGTCTGCAGAGACTTTCTCTGCTATGAACCCTTTCTTTGTTGTGTTCTTAACGCCATTGGTTGTTTGGCTTTTTGCTTGGCTTAACAAAAGAGGAATTGAACCTTCAACTCCCAAAAAAATTGCTATAGGTATGGGTATTGCTTCTTTAGCTTTTGTAATTATGTCTGTAGGCTCATTAGGTTTGCCTAATTTCTCAGATATCAACCCAGTCGAAGGAGGAACACCTCTTAACGATGCTTTAAAAGTATCACCATTCTTATTAGTATTTACATATTTTGTGTTGACCGTGGCTGAATTATTTATCTCTCCTTTAGGAATATCGTTCGTTTCGAAAGTAGCACCTCCTAAATATCAAGGGTTAATGCAAGGAATGTGGTTAGGAGCAACAGCGGTTGGTAATCAATTACTATTTATTGGAGCTATTTTATACACATCTATTCCAATTTGGGCAACTTGGACAATATTTGTAGGAGCAACTGCATTATCAATGTTTACTATGTTTTTTATGATAAAATGGCTTGAAAGAGTCTCAGAATAAATATTAAGATATTAATATAGAAAAGCCCTCTCCATATAATTTGGGAGGGCTTTTTAATGAAACAAAATGGAAGAACGATATAATTCATACAGTAAATATATTCGAGAAACTTTTGGCGAGAGAGTTCAAAAGATTTCTGTAGACGGTGGTTTTACTTGTCCCAATAGAGATGGTAGTAAAGGGAGAGGGGGGTGTACGTATTGTAATAATGAAACCTTTAACCCAACTCATACCTCTGCTAAGAAATCTGTTAGAGAACAGTTGGAAGAAGGAATTGCTTTCTTTGAACCTAAATATAAAACTCAGAAATATTTAGCATACTTTCAGGCTTATACCAATACTTATGATACAATTGAGCATTTGGCGGATTTGTATAATCAAGCCTTATCTCATTCAAAAGTGATTGGTTTAGTTGTTTCTACAAGGCCTGATGCGATAAATATTAAAGTTGTAGAATTACTTTCTGAACTTGCCAAAGAGAATTATGTAGTTGTGGAACTAGGTATAGAGTCGACTATTAATAAAAGTCTAAAACTAATTAACCGATGTCATACTTTTCAAGATACGATTGATGCTTATGAATTATTAAAAGATAAGGGAATTCACTTGGGTGGACATTTAATAATTGGTCTACAAGGAGAGGGGTCAGATGATTTTATTGAACACGCAAAGCAAGTTTCTAAATTACCAATAGAATTTTTGAAGTTACATCAGCTTCAGATCATAAAAGGAACAGTTATGGCTAAGCAGTTTTCTGTGAATCCTGAAAAATTTAATTTGTTTACCGTTGATGATTATGTTCGAGAGGTTGTTTCTTTTTTAGGGCATCTTCGTTCAGATATTGTGTTAGAAAGATTTTCCTCAGAATCTCCGAGAGATATGCTAATTGCTCCAAAATGGGGAGGGTTAAAAAATTTTGAAATTACAGAAAAAATTAGAAAATTATTGAAAACGGAAAATATTTTTCAAGCCTGTAATAGATAATTAAATAACAAAAAATAAATTATTATTGAAGTTTTCGAATAATTGTTTAGTTTTGTGTCTCAAAAGATGAAACCAATAATTAATTTGTATAAAAAGATTTAGTATGAAAAAGAAGATTATAGTAGTTGTTGCCGTTGCATTTTCTATTGTTTTGTTAGGATCTTGTAAGAGTACTCATCACTGTGCGGCATATAGTCAAATAGATGTTGAGCAAACAGCAACAAATGTATAAGGTATTTGATAAAATACCAACTTTAAAAATCAAGTATGAATCAAGATATTTTAGTAATGTCTTGGTTTTGTTGTTTATATTAATATTTAATTACTGTTCTTTTTCACAATCAACTTTAATTGATGAATTAGATTATAACAAAGATTCTCGTTCTTTAGTTTTTATGCTGAATTCTAATGGTTATGCTACAGGTTTTAGATTTAGTAAAAGAATAGATGGATTTAGATCTCGCTTAATTGATATTGACTTAGTATGGTATAAGCACCCTAAAGAACAAAGGATGTCTAGTTTATATGCTAATCAATCAAAATTTGTTTATGGGAAACTAAATCAACTTTTAATCCTTAGAACAGGTTATGGTAAGCAGAAAGAGTTATTTGGGAAATATGCAAAAAATGGTATCGTAATTAGCTTTTATTATACTCTAGGAGCGAGTCTAGGAATGTTGAAGCCCGTTTATTTTGATGTTATAAAAGGATTTGATTTTGATAATCGTGTTTTGTTTGAATCCGAAAAATTTGATAAGGAGGAGATCCTCAATCCTGGTCAAATATATAGTGGAGGATCATTTTTTAAAGGGTTCGACGAATTAGAACCTGTTTTTGGGGGGTATATTAAACTAGCTTTTAGTTTTAATATCAATAAAACATATAAAGCAATTAATACTTTAGAAATTGGAACTGTATTTGATTTCTATCATAAGCAACTTCCTTTAATGGCATATAGCGAGAATAAACAATATATTTTCACAATGTTCATTGCTTATCGATTTGGGAAAAAAAGAGAGCAAAGAATAAATAATCAGTAATATATTTCCTTCTATTTAATAGAATTCTGTTTCATAAAACTTTACTTTTGTGTTTTAATAATAATAATTAGAGTATAATGAAGCGGAAAATAGATCCTAATAAACCTAAGATTAAGATTCCTTTTGGAAAACAATACATTCGTACAAAGGAAATTGTTAAAGAAAATAATTTACATACTATTTGCGAAAGTGGAAATTGTCCTAATCTAGCTGAATGTTGGTCGCTAGGAACTTCTACATTCATGATTCTTGGAGACATATGTACCCGGTCTTGTAAATTCTGTTCCGTAAAAACAGGGAAACCTTTAATTCCAGATCCTGACGAACCCCTTAGAATTGCAAAATCAGTTAAGCTGATGAATCTAAAACATTGTGTACTAACCTCTGTAGATAGAGATGATTTAGATGATAAAGGAGCTGGTTTCTGGGCAGAAGTCGTAAATAAGGTTAGGGAACTTAATCCAAAGGTGACCATGGAAACTCTTATTCCTGATTTCGATGGGCAGACGAAACTTTTAGATAAGATTATTGAAGTAAAGCCAGAAGTCGTCTCTCACAATCTTGAAACTGTTGCACGTTTGTCAGATCAGATACGATCTCGAGCAAAATACAATCGAAGCCTAGAAGTACTTAACTATTTACAAAAGAAAGGAATTACAACCAAATCTGGAATTATGCTAGGTTTGGGTGAAGATACAGAAGAAGTTTTGCAATTAATGGATGATTTATTAGAAGTAAATTGTAAGATAATAACTATTGGGCAATATTTACAACCAACCAATAACCATATTTCTGTACAACGGTTTGTTCCAGAAGAAGAATTCTTAGATTTAAAAAGAATCGCTTTCGATAAAGGTTTTTCTATGGTCGAAAGTGGGGCCTTAATAAGGTCGTCTTATCATGCAGAAAAGCATGTTTAATAATATATAATAAAATTTATCTGTCTAATTATTAAAGGGTTTTCATATTCTATTTTTTGTATATAAAAGATATTATTAGAATTAAATAAAAACATTTTATCTATCAAAAAATATTCGTATATTGCCTTTTCATAAAAAATGTTAAAATAAATTTACTTAGTAATCTTATTTATATGAAAACTAAACAATTACTATTAAGCTTTATGGCTGTTGCAATCTTCGGTGGGTTGTCAATCCTTTTATTAAATGATGTTAATGACGGAAATTCGGTTGCAAACACGTATAAAGTGAGAAGCGGAATAAACGCTAACGAAAGTGATTATTCTGCTAGAGGTGCAGCGGAGTGGATTTCTGAAAGAAGAGTGAATCCTGCCACAGGGACAATCACAAGAAAAGATTTAGATTTAGCAAAACAATCTGTTGAGCAATCGGAACAGAATAAGAATGTTTCGGAAGATAATATGAACTGGCAATTTGTTGGGCCAGATGATGTTGGAGGAAGGACAAGAGCTTTCTTAATAGATAATAGAGATAATACTACATTATGGTCTGGTGGAGTTGCTGGTGGTATATGGAAGTCTACAACAGGAGGGCAATCTTGGGTTCCTGTAGATCAATCAGATATGGGGAATATTGCAATTTCTGCAATGTGCCAAGATAATGAAGGAAATATATACGTGGGTACTGGTGAATATTTTGCAGGTTTGAGTGGTATAAATAGTACATCAACAGGGTTTACAGGATCTGGTATTTGGAAATCCTCAGATGGAATTACTTTCGATGTTTTACCGTCTACCGATAATGCTTTAAATTTTGATTATGTAAATGAGTTAATAATAGATCCTGCTACAAATAGTTTATATGCAGCAACAAATAATGGACTTTTTATATCGACGACCAAAGGAGATACATGGGAAACACTTTCAACAAAATCTAATATTGTGGATGTAAAGATTGCTAATAATAATACTATTGTTTTTAGTACTGCTTCACATATTTATACTATAAAAAATGGAGGAAGTGAATATACAATTCCTGGTTTAGATTCTGGATTTAATAGAATAGAATTAGCCGTTGCTCCTTCAGATTTAAACTATGTGTATGCTTTTTGTTCATATTACCAATACGATAAGTATTTTCAGTTGTATCAATCTAAAGATGCAGGAGAAACGTGGGAAGCGCTTGTTGCACAACAAAGTCCAAGTGTAAATCCTTTTGGATCTAATAGTCAAGGGTCTTATGATAATATTATTGCTGTATATCCAGATGATCCAGGTAAGGTAATTATGGGGGGTGTAGATTTATGGACATGGTCAGAAGCAAATGCTTTTGAGCAAATTTCTTTTTGGATGGAATTTGCAGACCTAAAATACGTTCATGCTGATCAACATAATATTGTTTTTCATCCAGATTATGCTAATAATCAGACTGTTTATTTTACTAATGATGGTGGTGTTTTTGGAAGTTATGATGGCGGAGATACTTTTTCTCCCTTAATTAAGAATTATGGAGTAACTCAGTTTTATGGAATAGATTGTGGTCCTAAAGGAGAAATTCTAGGAGGCTGTCAAGATAATGGTTCTCCATATTTGGATATGTTAGATAATAATAAAAAATCATCTTGGGCTGTTTCTGGCGGTGATGGAGGTTATGTCGC
>JAMOQL010000135.1 GCA_027064025.1 Bacteroidales bacterium | reverse complement strand
TGGCGTAAATATATGTATATCTAGAATAAGGTTTAGTTCGGTTCTTCGTAAAGATAAATATCGAATCTTTGTAAGCAATTAAGGCCTCCGCATCGAAATTAAGTTTAGAATCTTTTGGAGGAAAAGTCCTCTGGTTTTCGTAACTAAACCGAATAATCTCCGGTTTAATTCTATCCGTTTTTACACTATCGGGATGTGGAATTTTTAAGATTTTTAGATCCTTTCTTTTGTTCAGGTTATTCCCAATATCTGCAATGTAGATATTTCCTTGATAGTCGTTAGCTAAATCTTCCCAGTCGGTATTTTTTATCCCACTAACAATAATTTTTTTAAGAATCACACCATTAGTATCGATTTGATACAAGATGGGCTTCCCTCCACTGTCGTTATGAGTCCAGATGGTAGAATTTATCCCACTTATTATCCCTGAAGTTTCCCCAACTTTTTCGGGTAATAGAGTTACGGTATTAACTTTAATTTTTTGAGCAAAAATACCTTCTAAAATCAGAAAAGATAATATTGTCAGACTAAATCTAAGAATATTACCTTTCCTTAAAAACATATTTTTTTTGATTAAAAGAATTTTTGATAAATATCGTTTCCGAAAACAAAGACCATCAACGCAAGTAAAATAATCATACCTGACATTTGAGCATACTCCATAAATTTATCCGAAGGTTTACGTCTAGCTACCATTTCGTAGATTGTAAACATGGCGTGACCACCATCTAATGCAGGGATAGGAAGCACATTCATAAAAGCTAATACCATCGATAACATTCCTGTCAATTTCCAGAAACGATACCAGTCCCAAACAGGGCCAAACATTGTGGCGATAGCGATAGGTCCTTGAACCGATTCTGTGGCTTTTTCTTCACCATTAAAAACTTTGCCAAGCCCCTTAATATTTACAATCATGGTTTCTAGAGCATCTGAGGTTCCATATTTTATGGCTTGACCAATCGAATAGTCTTCCAATTTCATATCGGGGAATTGGTTATAAAAGCCTATTTTACCAAGAGAATCGACAGCAACAGAAAGGGTGTCGATAAAGCCCGCTCTATTAATAGTAATATTAACCAATTCGTTCTTAAATTTAGGTAAAGTCTCTACTAATTCTCCATATGTAGAGGCTTCTATATTGTTGACGGCCATAATAGCATCTCCAATTTTTAGACCTGCTTTCTCGGCATTTCCTTCTTGTATGAGAGAGTCTATTTTTGTAGGAAAATTTTCTATACCAAATAAATGTTTATGAGTTCTTTTAAAGTTTTTGTAAATAGTATCTGGTACTTGAATATCTATCAATTTGCCATCTCTTTCAATTGTTATTTTGGCTCCAAAAAGAATCCCGATAGATGTTGCGTCGTTGAATCTTTCAATTTTTTGATCGTTGACAGCGATAACTTTATCGCCAGATTTAAATCCAATTTGTTGACCTAATTTGTATACATATACACCATCTTTATTAACTTGATCAACGGGTAAGAATTGCTTTTCGAAAATAGCAATATTCATAGTGAAGATAATAATTCCAAGAATTACATTTACTGTAACGCCCCCTAACATTACAATTAATCGCTGCCAAGCTGGTTTAGCACGGAACTCCCATTCTTCAGCAGGTTTGTCGAGTTGGGTTTTATCCATTGACTCATCTATCATTCCGGCAATTTTGACGTAACCTCCAAGAGGTAACCAGCCTATACCGTATTCGGTATCTCCTTTCTTAAACTTAAATAATTTGAAACCCCAAGCATCAAAAAATAAGTAAAATTTCTCGACTCTAATACCAAACATCCTAGCGGTAATGAAGTGTCCAAATTCGTGTAGTGTTACTAATATTGCTAAACTCAAAATGAGCTGTAATGTCATTATTAATCCTTCCATTATTTTGTATTTAATGGTTTAAGAAAGATTGATAAATAATCTTCTAAACCGGTAACTTATATTAAATTGTAGATATTAATTTTTGTGTTAAGATTCTAGTTTGTCGATCACTTTCTATGTAATCTTCTATATTTGGTTTCGATATTTTTTCGCCTTTATTCATGGCTTTATTAACTATTTCTGGAATATCTGTAAATTGGATTTGTTGTTTTAGAAATGCACCAACTGCCACTTCGTTGGCAGCATTCATAATGCAAGGCATGTTTCCTCCAATTTCCATAGCGTTAAAAGCTAATAGTAGTGCTTTAAATTTTTCAAAATCTGGCTTTTGAAATTCTAAATTAGGATAATCAAGAAAATTCAATCTGTTAGATGTGCTTGTAGCTCTTTCAGGATATGTTAAGGCAAATTGTATGGGTAACTTCATATCGGGCAATCCCATTTGTGCTTTAATAGAGCCGTCTTGGAATTGAACCATTGAATGAACA
>JAMOQL010000134.1 GCA_027064025.1 Bacteroidales bacterium | reverse complement strand
CTTTTCTTGATATTAATTTTGTTAATACTGCAAATGCTTATTTAGGTTTCTTATCGGCAGGGATTATTTATTCTTTAGCAATTAGTTGCCCTTACTATCAATTATTAAAAAATAAATTATCGTTTCTCGAAGGAAATTGGAAAATATTTTCATTATCTGTGATTTATATATTAGGTTTTGTATTTTTATGGAATCCATTAGACGTTTATTCTAGTTATCCAGATAATTTCGTTTTCCCAGCTATTAACATTCTAGAAAATAATTTTATTTTATTCCTTGTATGGGGAGTCAGTTTAGGATTTATTTATTGGATCACACCTAAGAAATACAAAACTGTTTGGACCATATTAAGCTTAGTTATTGCTATTCTTAGTTTTGTAAATAATACAGTATTTCCTATTAAAGTGGGTTCTTTACAAGAAAATAAGTATTTGATAGAGAGTAATCTGGCGCAGCCAATATTAATGTATTTGGTCGAGGTATTATTAGTGGTATTACTCATTATTAGTGTATACGCTATTTTAGTAAAAAAGCATAACCGATATGTTTATTACTCTTTAATTTTATTAAATCTGGTATTAATCAGTCAAAGTTTATATTCTGCCATAGATACGGAAAGATTCTTAAAAATACCATCTGTAAAGGAAGGTTTAAATAGCTCAATATCTTTTTCTAAAGAAAAACAAAATATTGTTTTTATTGTTTCAGATATGTTTCATGGTTGGAATATGAAAAAAATATTAGCCGAGGAACCTGATTTGAAAAATGAATTATCGGGCTTCGTTTGGTATCCGAATACATTATCGGTATCATCTATTACAGGAGCGTCTATGCCTCCAATACTAGGAGGATATGATTATACTATCGATAAATTGAACAAAAATCCTAATTATACTTTAGTAGAAAAGATGACAAAAGTGACTGAAAATTTTGTCGGACGAGTTAGAAAAGAAGGCTACAGATTTACAGGTACAGATATGATTTATTCTGCAATAGATAGAAATCAGTTTGATTCTTATTTGCCTCGATGGTCTAAAAATTGGGATATTTGGAATGAGGAACTTAATATTGGAGGCAATGTTGAATTGGGATATAAGCTATTGTGGAAGAATGCTGCGTTTTATAGTCTACCATTGTTCTTAAAACCAGAAATATACGAAAAGGGTAAATGGCTTAAAAATAATAAAAAAACTAATCTTAATTCAAGTTTGGCAAAACGTTATAATTTTCTTAGGCTACTACCCCACATCTCAACAAATGAAAGTAAAGAGCCTAATTTTATTTATATTCACTCAATGGCATCTCATCACCCTTGGGATATTGTCGATGATAATGGCATCTTACATAACGATGTTTCGCCATATGAAAATAACAAGTGGGTATTAGAAACTTTAGTCAAATGGATTAGGTGGATGAAAGAAGCAGATGTTTACGATAATACAAAGATTATTTTATTATCGGATCATGGAATCCATTGGCAACATTATAAAGGCGAAGTAGATAAAACAATGCCAATGATTAATATTGATAAAATAAATTTACCTGTTGATATAAAGTGGGTTAAAGGAATGTATCCGCTGTTATTGGTTAAAGATTTTAATAAAAAAGGGAGTTTAACAGAGGATAATAGATTTATGAGTAATGCAGACGCTACCTATATAGCATTTGACAAGAAGAATCCTACAAATATTAATTATCCAAATGGAAGAAAACTTCCTTCAACGATGACCATGTGGACAAGAAAGTTAGGTGAGCAAAAAGTATGTAAATTACTTTATAATATTGTTGCTGATAATTCTGCTTATGATTTGTCTAAGTGGAGAAAAGTGAGTGATACAGCTATTGTTGTTAATAATTTAAGTTTTGATAAGATTGAAAAATCTAACAATATTAGAAAATCTAGGGTTAGAAGCCGAGAGTCTATTATTAATGAAATAAGAAATAATCCGTCATGGCTAAAATCTGTACAAAAGCAAGCTCAAGAAAGAGGTTTGACTTTGGATTCTATGCTTATCAGAGCTGCAAATTATGTAATTAAGCAGTCCTCGAAACCTAAAATTCCTAGTAGAGATAAGGTTATTCAGCAAATAAAGAATAATAAGAAATGGTTTCAGTCTGTTAGTAAACAGGCAAAAGAGAGAGGATTAACTATAGATTCAATGTTAATTAGAGCTGCGAATTATTATATAAAAATGAAAAACAAGAAATGAGTTTCTTCGAGTATATCATATCGCCATTTATTTATTTTATAGAGCAAGTTTTTTTGTTCTCGTATTCTATCACAGGAAATTACGGTTTAGCAATTATTTTACTAAGTTTCTCAGTTTCATTGTTGTTATTGCCGGTATTTGTTTACATCGAGAAATCGAAAAAGAAAGACGA
>JAMOQL010000133.1 GCA_027064025.1 Bacteroidales bacterium | reverse complement strand
TTATAGACACTACTGATTTAATTGCAGTAACGATAGACAATTCATTGCTCATTCCAACATATCAGCCTGATGTTACGGTTGATGAGGAATTGGTAGGTTTTATTAATATGGCTTTACTTACTGGAGCTACAGCAGTAAATATGAAAGGGTTGCAGGGTAAGACAACTTATCTTGTAAGCATAGATAATATAATTCGCAAAGTATTTGATTTCCTTGTATCTAAGAAAGATAAGGTATGGGTAGATGGATTAACTAAGTTTAACTTGTTATGTGAGGTTGATGATACTTTAGAGAATGCGGATTATTACAATAAAGATTTTAGTAAAAGCGTTTATAAGATGACTGGTATTAATTGGGATAATATCGCTGATATGGACGGCACTTTCTATTGGGGTAAATATGTTCCTCCATTTTTGAATGGTTATGAAACAACAGCTGAAGATGTGGACAATATGACTGTATCGGAATTAAATGATTTAATTTCTAATATCGAAAAAGCTAAACAGATTGATTTAGTTACAACAGGATTATTAAAAGCGGATAAAATTGCTTTAATAAAAGAAACACTCGGATTAAATACCGAAGAAATTTAAAAGGAAAAATAATGAATGAAGTACTAATCCAATATATTGCACCGTCAACGATATTAGGAGCATTAGGCTTTCTTTATAAAGTAATTACAGCACAGCATCGAGACGCAGATAGAAAAGTTACTGAAGAATTAGGAAAGCTAAACACTAAAGTTGACTCTCTCGGTGTTACAGTGAAAGAATTAAGTATCAATAACAATGTTGATGTTCAAATTGATAATATCATTGAAAAGAATTTATATTTTTTCAAATCAAAACGAATGCAAAAACATTTGATATGGAATGGAGAATCATTAAAAAAGTACGCTCATTACATTTTAAATATGGGGTACAAACATTCAGACCCTGATACTCCACAACAAGAAAGATTGAACGATCATAAGATAGACCAACTTGCTTTTCAAATGATAAACGAAAACAATTCTTTGAAAGGCAATAGTAAAATCGACTCTTTCCTATTAAATGACTATCTAAAACGAACAAAAAGTGCTTTGATGAAAGAGTATATTGAAGAAACGAAAAGAATATATGCTGACACAAAAAACAATCACAACGATAGATTTATTAGGTTAAGCTTAAATATGTTTGATAGGATAATTGATGCAATGGCGGAGCAATACATTGACCTATTACAACAAGGATTTAATTTTGATGATAAAGAATAAATTTAAAAGTGATGGATGCACCGGAGTACCGGAACTTATTTTCCACGATTGTTGTGTTCAGCACGATAATGATTATCACGATAAGATTGGCAGATTAAAAGCTGATCGGAAGTTTAGAGACAATATGTATAGAGAAGTTGTAAAATATCCTTGCGATGCTAAAACTTCTATAGCATATTTAGATATTGCGGATGCTTATTATTTAGGTGTTCGATTGTTTGGGTGGATTTTCTATTATTTTAAAAGGAGGAAATAATGAGAAATTTCTTAAAGTTATTTAAAAATAGCTGGAAACATTATGTAGGTATATTTATACTTGCAGGATTAGTGAATTGGTTTTGGCTATTTAATAACAACACAACAATAACGTATGTATTTGGTAGCTTAACAGTTGATGTTGGTATCGGCATTATACTTGGTTGGTTAGTGGAATACTCTCAACGATTAACAGGTTGGGGAGTTTATAGTGAAGATGATATTTATTTTTCGGTATTCGGCGGATTTAGTATTTGGTTTGTAATGGCATTTATAAAAATCATAGGAGGATTTTATGCTTAATTATATTTTGGAACATTGGGCTGTAATTATCACAGGTATTTTTGCAATACTTGGATTGTTCAAAATTAACTTAACATTGAAACAAAAACAGGCGATCACTATTCTTTGGAATGAGATTGATGATGTTATCGCTTCGTTTATGGAAGAAAAAGAGAGAACAGGCAAAAGCCCTAAGAAACTTCCGAAGACTCAAGATGTAATAAATATAATGAGAGAAAAACCGGAAGTAAAAGGATTGCTTGATAAAATAGACAAGACAAAAGGGCATAATAGCTTTGATGTTGTTTATACTTTATTGAACAATTATAATATGATAAAGACTGTCGGCAATGGAGCTTGGAAGCTTGCAAAAGGATTTTTGAAAGTTTTTTAAAAAAGATATTGACAAATTTTGGTCTGTCTATATCTCTTGTAATGATACGACTCCTTGTTTTTTTATGCAAGCGTTCGCAACACTTACTTACTACTCCAACCGTCCTGTAAAAAGGGCGGTTTTTTTATTTATACACTAAAATAATGATTTACATTCTTTCTGAAATCAACGTGAATCCACGTGCAATCCCTCTCATAGTTATA
>JAMOQL010000132.1 GCA_027064025.1 Bacteroidales bacterium | reverse complement strand
TGTGTCTATTTCAAAAAGTATCACTCAATATTATTATTTATGGTTTCTTAATTATTTACTCATCGTTTAAAGCCTCTATTGGCCTAATCATTGCAGCTTTTCGAGCGGGCAAATAACTAGCAATAACACCAGCAAAAATAAGGACAACTATTGCGGTTATTATTACAGAAAAATCGACCGATGGATTGGCAAAGAAATCTCCTGCAGGCATAAATTTAGAAATCATTTCTAACAAGAATACTCCGGGCAACATACCAATATATCCTGCTACACTTGTTACAACTACCGATTCAAAAACTATTAAACTTATTATTGATGAAGGTTGAGCACCAATAGCTTTTCTTATTCCAATTTCTTTGGTTCGCTCTTTTACCACCACAAGCATAATATTGCTTACCCCCACAATTCCTGCAACAATCGTCAGCAAACCAATAATCCAAATAAAAGCTTTTATTCCTCCAAAGAGTTGCATAAATTGTAAATATTCTTCAAAATTTCCCCAAACCCAAACCGCTCTTTTATCGTTAGAATCGAACTGGTGAATTTTTGCTATTTTTCTACGTATATCTTTTTCTAAAGAATCCATCTCTGCCTGTGTTTCCAATGGTGCAGTCATCGAAATCTGACCTATATTTTCTGTTCCAGAAAAGAGTTTTTGAAATACTGAAATCGGCAAATATAATCGCTTCATCTCTTGATCTCTGACATCTTTAAAAACGCCAACTATCTGAAAATTAATTCCGTTTATTTCAACTACCTTCCCTATTGGGTCTTCATCCTTAAATAAAATATCTTTGGCTAATCGACCAATAACTGCAGATTTACGATAATCAGTAATATCTTTATCATTGATAAAACGACCTTCAATCACTTCAATATTCTCGACAAATTGATGTTTTGGATGTACTGCTTTTAAATCAAACGTTGCATATTCTCCTTTATAAATAATCGAGCTCCCCCCCCAAACATTGAGTCTTGCCGAAACATTCTCCACTTGAGGAAAGTCTCTTTTGATAATTTCATAATCCTTATTTTTAAACTGAATTTTCCTTCCTTCTTTCAAGCCTTTGTATGGCATACTTGTCATACCGCCACCGACCCATACACTATTCACAGCATCGGAACTAAATTGCCCTTCGACACCATTTTGCAATCCCTGACCAACTCCTAACAAAATAATAAGCATAAAAATTCCCCAACCTACCGAAAATCCAGTAAGAAAAGCTCTAAGCTTATTTTTCTTAAGCGAATAATATATTTCGTTCCATTTGTCGTAGTCGAACATTATTGCAATTAATATTTATTGATTAACAACTAAACCGTCTTTAAGCCGAATAATTCGACTTGTTTGTGCTGCTATTTCTTCTTCGTGGGTTACAATAATAACAGTCTTTCCTTTCTGATTTATTTCTTTAAAAATCTCCATTACTTCCTCAGAGGTTTGACTATCCAAAGCTCCTGTCGGTTCATCGGCCAAAATTATTTTAGGGTTAGATATCAATGCTCTAGCAATAGCAACCCTCTGTTTCTGACCTCCAGATAATTCGTTTGGCAAATGGTCTGCTCTATCTTTAAGTCCTAATTTCTCTAAATATTCTAAAGCAATCTTATTTCGCTCTTTTCTATTTACTTTCTGATAATAAAGAGGCAAAGCTACATTCTCCAATGCTGTTTTAAAGCTAATTAAATTAAACGATTGAAATACAAATCCAATAAATTGATTACGAAATAAAGCGGCTTTTTTTTCATCTAAATCCTTAATTAATACGTCTCCTAACCGATATGAACCCTGATCGTAATTATCAAGAATCCCCAATATATTAAGTAAGGTTGATTTACCAGAACCCGAAGAACCCATAATGGATAGCAACTCTCCTTCTTTAATATTTAAATCGATACCTTTAAGCACATGCAAAGGTTGACTCCCATTGTAATAATATTTATGAATATCGTTAAGATGAACCATTATTATCCTATTTTTCTCTTTCAGACGTGGGGATGAACAAAAATGTTACTTATGATTTATAAGATTGAGGGAAAATAAGTTTAAAACAGGTTCCTTTATTTATTTGGGTGGTGAATGAAATTTCACCTGAATTATTCTCTACTATTTGTTTGACAATTGCAAGCCCTAATCCCATACCGGAGTTTTTAGTTGTGAAATTGGGCTCAAAGAGTCTTTTCTGAATTTCTTGATTCATTCCTTTACCATTGTCACAAATAGAAATAGAGACTTGCTGTATTTCATCTTTAACAATAATGCTAATTTCCGAATGTCGATCTTCAGGAATAGATTGTATAGCGTTAGTTATAACATTTTGAAGGACTCTCGAGAGTTGTTTCTCATCGGCATAAATATAAACAGACGATTTGATATTAGAACTAACGGAAATATGAACTTCTTTAGAATGTAACTCTACTTGATCGT
>JAMOQL010000131.1 GCA_027064025.1 Bacteroidales bacterium | reverse complement strand
AGTTTATCCACGTACGGATTTATCTTGGTAGTAACATTTTTTTTACTCTGGATATACCATTCATTTGCTTCTTCAAGATAAGCTTCTGCCTGAGCAAATGTTTCTTCTGATTGAGCGGCTATTTTTGCCTTCAAAAGGGCTTCTTCTGCTCTAAGTTCAGCATATTTTCTATTGGCTGTAGTAATGTTTTTTTCTTTTATTGCCTGAAACTCATCATTGTATTTTTCAGACAAAGTCTTTGCCTCATCAACAGCAGTAGATACATTATCTAAAGCATCGTCCTTTTTCTGTACGACACTATTTTTAGCTGTATTTACTTTGGTTTCCAGCAAATCAATTTCTGCTTTTGTTTTCTCATCAGCTATTGATTTGGCTTCTGAAAGATACTTAATGGCATTGTCTAATTCTGCTTCTGTATTTTGTTTGGACTTGTCAATTTCAAGTGCAATTTGGGATCTTAATAGAGCCACTCTTGCATTGGTCAAAGCATAATTTGTTTTTGCTTCTTGACTCGCTGACTCAGTTAAATCAGTAGTTTTAGTTTCAATGCTTTTTGCTTCTTTTTCAGTTTTATTTTTTAAATTATTTAAGTCTTTTTTTGCACCTTCTCCAGTATTTTGACACATTGTAAAAGTGAATGCTACCGTAGATAATATCAAATAAGTTGATATTTTTTTTACTGTTTTTAATTTCATGATTTTTTTTTAAAAGTTGATAAAATATTTATGAATTTACTTTATTTGAAAGATTTTTTAACCAGTCTGATACTTTACTAAGTGAGTGGCTTGTTAATTTTTTTGAATGGCTTTTTGCTAAGTTCATTAAGTCTGTTGCAGCCTCTTTACTTTTGTCAGCGGTTTTATGCAAAGCATTTGAAATAGCTTCCGAAGTTTCATCTTTTTTTTCGGTAGCATAATCTTTTAATGCATCACCTATTGCATCGAGTTTGTTTTTTGTTTCTTTCTTGGTTTCATTAAGATTTTTAAGTGTAGTTTCCATTTGCTCTTTTGCTTTGTCTTCAATATTATCTATTGAGTGCTTAGCTCTATCTGCCGCATCATTAAAAAGCTCTTTTGCTTTTTCAGCAGATTGTTTACTTACTGCTAAAGCATTTTCGCCTTTCTTCTTAGCAACATTAACCATAGCCTCAGATGATTTCTTCATCACATCTTCTATTTTAACACCCTTTTCTGTTAGTCTATCAGTATATTGTTGTCCCTTATCTTTCGCTTCATTAAGACCTTCATAAACACCATCAAGAGTGTCTTTTGTAATTTCTTTAATGGTTTCAGCTGTCTGGTTTTTAAGCGAAATAGATTTTTTAAATTCATCTCCAACAAATGTGATAATATCATTTTTAATGTCTTGACTTTCATTAGCTATTTTTACAATACCTTTTCTGATTTTTTCTTTTGTTGTCATTTTATTTTCTTTATTAGAATAAATTATAATGCAAAGATAGGATAGGTTTAAATTATCAACTACCACCTAAGTTGCACAAAAAAAATTATTCCAAAAATTTTTATTGATATTGCTTAAAATGGGGTAGTGAAAATAAGGATAAAGTTTTGATAATATTACAATTATATTTAACTGGATTTACTTTTTTTATAATTTACAATAGGCAACAAGACTAAAGCAATTATTCCTGTAATAAGGTAAACATGATTAGTAGCTGAATGTGCCATTAACGAGAACACTTTTCCCACATCATTTTCAACTCCAAATAATAAAAGACATTGTATTACAACAAAATGCCATGCGCCCATTCCTGCCTGAATCGGTAGTAGAAATGCTAAAGTTGCTAATCCAAAGGTGAATACTGCTGCTGTAAAGCCTAAATGCTGTGTTGGGGGATATGCCAGAAAGAGTACATAAAGCATAAGAAACCAAAGCACATAAATAAGAATAGATTGTGTAAAGTAAAGAAATTTGTTTTTTATATGAAAAATAGAGGTAAAACCCTCGCGTAATTCTTCTTTTATCTTCTTAATCTTATTTCTATATTTCCTGATTATAAAATACAAAATCACCAAACTAATGATAATAATTCCCGAAATTATCAAAATATTATAAAGACTAACATCTAGTAAATTTACTTGTGGTAATTCAATAATTCTTTGAATCAATGGAAATTGCCAAATCAATAGAATTATAAAACTCAGAATCAGAATAATTAAGTCCGTTAAACGTTCAATCAGTGCTATTCCAACTAATGTTGATAAAGGTATTTTCTCGTATTTATTCACAACACCCAATCGTGCAATTTCTCCTCCACGAGGTATAATTTGGTTAGTAAAAGCAAGAACAAGCATTGCTAAAAACAAATTATAGAATTTTGGCGAATAATTCAATGGAACAAACAATGTTTTCCATCTATATGTCCTAACCAGCTGACTTAATAAATTTAATCCAACAGAAACGCCAATCCATAACCAACTTATTCTGTACAGTTCATTTTTAAGTTGCTCTATATTAGTGTCTTTAAATACAAGCCAAATGAGCCCAAACCCAATTAGAAAAAATAATATGGATTGATAAGTGCTTTTTTTATCCATTGTTTCTTAATAGAGTCTGGATTTTATCATTTAATTCACTCTGAAATTTTTTGAATGAATCCTTAATTGTTTTATTTTGTTTATAAAATGAATTATTTATTCTTTTCGTGATAAGATCATGATTTTTTAATAGTGTAGCGGCTATTTCTTGTCCCTCGCTTATAAACTCTTTCGTTGCCTTGGTTGGCGAAGTCTTGTCATACTTAGTTGGATGTGTTAAACCATCTAACAGTGTATATTTGATCCTTTTTCCATGTGCTTGAAAATAAAGATTTATATAGGTTTCTACACCAAAGCGTATATCTCGGATATTCTCTAGGATTGGCTCAATATCCTTTTTTAGTAATGCTCGCTCACCCGTAAGGCTTTTAAAGGGATTTACTCTATAATCAATAAGTGTTTCGGAAGGTATTCCTAGTATCACATCCGCTTCTGGATTTTCATCAATAATGGGATTTAACAGTTGCCTGAAATGCTCTTCTTTAATATCCGAAATATCTGCATCAAAAAATAAAATCACTTCGTTTTGGGCATTTTCAACTCCCACTACCATAGCATTGCTTTTGCCCTTATTTTCGGATAAGCAGATATAATTAAAAGAGATTTCCTTATTAAGATTTTTTAAAATTTCTTCAGTTTTGTCTTTAGAACCATCATCAACAACTATAATCTCACTTTCTGGATTATATTCTCTGCATTTTCTAACTACATTTTCAATGGTTTTTTCTTCATTGAAAGTACAAATAATAATACTTACTTTCTTTTTCATGACATTTTAAATTTAAGTTTATAATTAAAAATTGTTTGTTTTGGAAAAAGTAATCCTTCTGAATATGGTATTCCCCATAGGCACCAGTTCAACACTTTTCTTTTGATTCTTTTTATCCCTTAATGTTCCCTTTAGCTTAATTACTGGTTTATCCCAGGGATGCTGCATATCGGCATTAACGACAGAGGTAAATTTAAACTTATCGTTTGTACTTAGTCTTAATTTCCATTCTTTTGAATCGTTTGCCGTAATATTATACCTATAAAACCCACTATTTTGATGTTCCTTTACAGTTTTCTTGTTATGGTCAAAAGGTAAGGCATAAACCAAAGCTCCCCGTTTAAAATATGCACCTTTGTTTTTTACTGTTTTTGATGCCGGTTGATTTATACGCTGTATTTCAAAATTAAACTTGATATGCAATTTGTCGCCTTTCTTCCAAATTTTATTAATACTGATATTATCATTAGCTTCTGTTATTTTGGCTTTAGAAAGCAACTTGATATCAATGTTTTGGCAGCCATGTGGTTTTCTGATTATTAATGAAAACCTAAGTGGCTCGAAAGGGTTTACAGTAAATACGATTTCATCTGAAAATGGATAATCTGTTTCCTCTGTAATTTCTACGGCGATGTTGTGAATGTTTGTTTTAACTTTGCTTGGGCCAAATAATACTGCAATAATTCCATCATCACTTATTGTTTTCATCCACATACCTTCCACATAATATGGCATTAATCTTCCCGCATTTAGAGTACAGCAGGCAGCAGCAATATGAGCAGCATCATACGATTCTCTTTTAAGCAGTTCCCATTTTCTTATACGAATCCGGTTGTCGCTGGTTAAATATGATACAGCAGATAAAACAGGAAAACGAGCTCCTTGTCCGGCATTAAACACCATTGTTTCAATTTTGTTGGCTAAATTTAGATTACCAGTAAACGAAATCATCTTGTTTAAGGGACTAATCATTTCTGTTATTCCGCAATATTCATATCGCTCATCGGCTGTGCCTTTCCTTCCCTTTATCCACTCGTCGCATCGCATGGCTCCACTAGGAGTTAAATGCGCATTCAATTTTTGAATCACATTTTTAGCAGCTTTCAATAACTTTTTCTCATTTTGTATGGAGGCTATAAATTCTGGCACAAATAAACCTTCAGCAATATGAGCGCCATGATTTTCAAAGAGTTTGTTTTCGTTAAGTAAATTTTGTGTTTTTAAATCGTCATCACGAACATTTCCTTTATTAAAATCTTCATATAACTTAACCGAGAAATCTAAATATTTTTTATTGCCGGTAATACGATATAACCACTCAAGATTTTCAAAAAAACCAATTCCATGGCTTACGCCTCCTCCCTGAGAGTTTACTGCAAAATAATTTTTGGTTTTGTAATGTTCCATAACTAGTTTTGCTGCTTTTTCAGCCGTTTCTAAAACATCCTTGTCACCAGTAAATTCATAATAAGCCAATAAAGCCATCAGCATTCTACTCGAAGTCCATAATTCTCCATTGCCTTTTTCATGATTAAATCTACATCCTATTTCTTCACAGTTTTTGTATATCCCAATGTAGTTATTATTTTGCGTAATTTCTATTAATTCATTTTTCCATTCTTTAGATTTATCAATATATTCTTTATTGTTGGTTAAAAACGCCATTCGAATAACGGCATCCTTCCAATATCCTTCATGTTCACCGCTCCACCATTCTTTTCTGAAATTAAATCTCCTTTTGCTTATGCTATCATGTTTGATAAAAACATTGTGGGTAACTGTTGGATGAACCTTATCGTATTGGCCTATATATCCATGGGTTAAATCGCGGCGCATTTGTTCTTTTATCCAAGCTTTTGGTTTAATGCTGCCAGTATTTAAAATCTTGTATTTATATATGTTATCCAACATAATTTTCGCTATTCAGTCTTATAGATTATTTACTCTATATATTTATTTTGACCAATGATTATCAATATATTTAGTAGCTTCTTCAATATTCATTTCACGAGTGCTAACACCTGCACGAATATAAAATTTCGTACTGCCTTCTTTTTTTACAAAAACGGGTCTTGATGCTGGCAGAATAATTAATCGACAGATATCTTTATTGTCTTTTGAATGAAAAATAACATGGACATAATTAGACAAATCAGTACCCAGATTAGTTGATATTGCTGTAAATATTGATTGCTCGAAACCATCCCTGTCTTTCTTTTTGAGATTTTTGTAGTCCTGTTCCAGACCAATAATTTTACCGTCATCATCAACTCCGATAAGAAGTGTACCCCCATTGTTATTCATAAAACCTGCAATTGTTTTTAATATGACAATGACGAGTTGTTTGTTAACTTTTGATTGTTTAATATCCCAATGAAATGTAGATTTAAACTCTAAGGCAGAACTTTCTCCATGAGAAATAAGGGTTCCAATATCTTTTGTTAATTCCCCACTTAACTGTTCAATATACCGGAGGTTGCTGTTTAATGATATATGAATCCTTGCGGTTAATAAACCAAGCATAGCACCTACGACGGAATAAAATATAAGTTTACCTGAACTTTCACCAGAAAATAACATATTAAACTGGCTTTGGACAAATTGAATAACGGTTGGCCCATCAAGTTCATTTTGTACATATTCATAAAAGAGAATGCCCTGATTTAATGGAAAAATAATAAGCAGGCCAACTATTGCTCCAATAAGCGTGGTGATAAAATAAACCTTAATTTTCCAGTCTATCCTTAGTTGTATTACTGGCAATAAAAACTTTTTAAATATTTTCATTTTTTTGGGAATAATATTTGAACCTTCAAAAAAAACAGACAGTCTTAAAAAAAATTTCTGTTTTTCAGAATTGAATTGAGATAATCTTCGTTTATAATCCATGATGCTTTTTGTAAAATATCCGATATCTTATTGCGTATTTTCTTATCTTTTTTTTAGATAGTTTGCGCATTTATATTTATTTTTAAATAATTAAAAAAAACTAAGAAACAAGGTGAAATTTAAATATAAAGGCGATGGCAATACCTACAATTGTACCTACCAATACTTCCACCGGAGTGTGACCCAACAACTCTTTTAATCGCTCTTCACTAAAACGTTCATCTACAAGCTTACTCAAAGAAGCCCCCAGACGATTTAATACACTTGCCTGTTTTCCAGCAGCTCTTCTGATTCCTGCCGCGTCATGCAATACAATAATAGCAAATACAATACTAACTGCAAAAAGTGGTGTTGCCGTTCCATAGACAATTCCAACCGAGGTGGCCAAAGCACTTACTGTTGATGAATGGGAACTGGGCATACCTCCTGTTTCCCAGAAGCGTTTTATGCTTAATTTTTTATCAATGATAATACTAACAACAACTTTATAAAATTGGGCGATAAACCATGCCACAAAAACTACGTCCAAAATACTGTTTCCAAAAATAATTCCTTTTTCCATGATTTTATTGATTTAAATTATACAATATGATTTTTAATTATTATAAAAAAATTCTTTTCTGTTTAATTCCTGTAACTTTTTAACCACTTGTGTTGTAGCTTTTCTGGGAATAAATTTTGCTACATTTACTAATGAAGTATTTACAAAACCTGGTATTGCCACTCTTTTCCCTTTGTGTAAAGCTCTATACCCATATTTGGCAACATCTTCAGAAGAAGAAAGTAAATTTAGTTTTGTCAGTTTGGAATCTTCACTTCCAACTTCATTTTGAAATCCCGATTTTGTAGGGCCTGGGCATAAAGCTGTTACCGTAACCCCTGTTCCCTTTAATTCGCTTGCTATTGCTTCGGAAAAAGACTGAACATAAGCTTTACTCGCATAATAAACTGCCATATATGGTCCCGGTTGAAAAGCTGCCATTGATGATACATTTAAAATTTTCCCTTCTTTTCTGCATGCCATTCCTTTTAAATATAATTTGGTCAATTCGGTAAGTGAAACAATATTGATTTGCAAAATCTGTGATATTTTTAATAGATTTTCATTATTAAATATTTCAAAATCGCCTATTCCTGCATTGTTTACTAGTGTATCAATAATAATTTGTTTTTCTACTGTTTTGCGAAATATTTCGAGTGCCGCATTTGGCATTGATAGATCCTTAGCAATTATTGTAACATTTATGTTATACTTATTACTAAGGTCTTCTTGCAGTTCCTTTAGCCTGTATTCATTTCTCGCCACCAAAACCAAATCATAAGAATCTTCTGCAAATAATTTTGTCATTTCATATCCAATCCCTTTTGTAGCACCTGTAATCAATCCTATTTTTCCAGTTTGATAATTATTCATTATTTATAAGTTTAAAATCAATTATTAGATTAAAAAAATTAGCTGTATCGTTTGTCTAAAATGAAATTTTCAGGATATCTTGCAACTACATTTTTATACATTTGAGACATTTCCGTTATAGTTCTTTTCATATCGCTTGTATCCTGGATTACGCCTTTAACTCCCATTTCTTTCTTTTTATAATCAATGTAACCAACAACAATTGGAACATTTGCCCTATCTGCCATATAATAGAACCCTTTTTTCCAATGATCAGTTTTTGCAAATTGTCCTTCTGGCGAAAGGACGATATGTAAGTCCTCGCTTTTATTAAATAGCGAAACAACCTCATCAACATATTCCTTGTTTTGGGAAACAGGGATTGAACCATAAAGTCTAAAAAAATATTTCAACGGAAATTTAAAGAACTCTTTCTTAGATAAGAATTTATAGTTAATATCATATTGCATAAGCAATAATTTCCCGTAAAACCCATCCCAGTAGCTTGTGTGTGGGGCAAATACGATAACAGACTTGTTGAGGTTTGGTAAATCACCTGTTATTTTCCAGCCTAGTATTTTTAATACTTTATTTGATATTGATTTCATACGACTATTAATTTTTTTACAACTGATTAATTAAATTATAATACAAAAATAAAGTGAGTTGGTATTATCAACTGCAACCTAATTTGCACAACAAAAAATAATTTGGCTTTTATCATTTTTATAATTCGATGTATGATTGCCTAATAAATTCTACATCATATTTTCTTTCCAATTTTCTTATTATAAAATGTCCTTTTGCCATATCTTGAAAATGGTCGATAAACATTGTATTAATTAAAGCTCCGCCAGCAGCTCCAATTATTGGCATTGCTTGTGCGGCGGCTTTTTCTCCTATTTGAACCCCAAATCTTTGAGTGATGTTTGCTATAAATCTTAATAAAACAGGCGAACCTTCTTTGGCTATTCCTCTCGTTACAATAAATTCATTGGTTTCTGCTATTGACCTTGCTAATGCAGAACGAACAAAGAAATACCCAGTATCTACACCATCATCAGATTTAGACTTGCCACCAAAAGCAAAAACTTCTAAACAGGCTAATTTTGATTCCGTAGTATTAATTTTTTCTCCTTGAGACCTTGCTATATCAGTAATCGAGCGTAAAATAATTGACGTTGATATTGGTAATTCAATTGCTAAAGCTGAAATTCCGAAAAATCCGCCAACGCCACCCGATGCTGCTACACCTAATTTGTGCCAACCATTAGAAGTATTTTCCTTTGGAATATCTTTCATTGTTAATAATGTGCCTTCGGCAATTTTAAGCATTGTTTTGGTTGTAATATTTCCTATTTTATTACGCCAACCAAAAGGTAATACATCAAATCCCTTCTCAATTGGTTTTCCAATAAGATTAGTAATCTTAGCTGTAATTCCGGGATTTTCTAATAAAGCTTTTGCTATTTTCAGTTCTTCTTTATCTGCTTTCGTTAACTTATTGCTTCTAATCATATCTAATTTATTTTAATACAAAAATATAGTAACTTGACATAATCAACTACCACCTATGTTGCACAACAAGAATTTATTAAATACAATATTGATGCGGAAGAGTGAAAATTATATCTTAGTTTTGAATAAATTGCATTATATAAGAAAAGGATTCCGTCTTTTAAATTCTTCTATCAATTTATGAATATTATTTATTTCAAGGCTTTTTCTTTTTACTGATAACAGTTGACTGTTTTTTAAATCTTGAATATGGCGGTTGACAACATTTCTTGCACTGCCTATCATTTTGGCAATCTGTTCATGGGAAAGATTGTTAATTAGTGATAGTTTTCCTGTATGTGTGTCGGTATTTCTTAAAATAAGTTTAACTAATCTTGTCCATGTATCATATAGTACAAGATCAGATGCCGATTCTTCAAAATGTCGTAGTTGTTTCCCCAGATAAGGCAACAGTGCTTTGTTAAAACTTGGGTGTGTATATAACCATTCCCTTGCCACTTCAATGGGAGCTACTAATAACTCCATGTCATCCAATGCAGTGGCAATAATATTATGTTCTTTTTTATCAAGTAAACATATTACATCATAAATATCTCCAGGTCCAAGTATATCAATAATATATTCCCTGTCTGTGTCAAAATTCATTACTGATATTTCCACTCTTCCAGAAATTATCACATAAATATTATACATGGTTGACTCAGATGTTAGCGGATAATTATCTTTACGATATTTTTTGGTATGAAACATTCTTAAGATTTTATGTAAAACATCATCTTCAACTTCAGAGAAGATTGGAGACTGCTTGAGAGTATTAAAGTAATAGGAATAATTTGTGGTTTCTTTTTCCATTCTAATCTAGTTTATTGTTATACTTTTTTAGGCTATTAATAGCGGCATGTCGACCAATTTCAACTAATTCTGCTGCTTTATAGAAATCAAAAATATCACACGATTCTCTGGATACGTTTATTAAAATGTCTGGCGGAAATTTTTCTATCGTCATTTTTGATATTTGATAGGTGAGTATACCTACTGTTTTATTAATAAGTTTAAAATATCCTAATTTTTCTTTTTTCGTTTTAGAATTAAATTCATTTTGAAACGCATCAATATTTTTTTGATATTTTGATTGTTTTTTATTTTTTTCATCTATTGATATAAATGGCTTATATACAGGAACATCAGCATTTACATGAACAACAATTAATATATCACCTTTGGTTCTTTTCACATGATTAATAGGAACAGGATTCGTAACGCCTCCATCAACAAGCAGAGAATCTCCTATTTTTACAGGTGTAAACACTGTAGGTATAGCAATTGAGGCCCTTACTGCCTCATAAATACTTCCTTTTGTAAAAACTACTTCTTTTTTATTTGTAATATCTGTAGCTGTGGCTGAATAATTAATTTTTAAGTCTTCAATATTTCTATCAGGAATAAATTCTTTCATCTTTTTTAAAACTTTATCCCCTTTTACTAATCCTTGTGAACTAAATGTAAAATCAATAAGTTTAAAAACTTCCTTTTTATCCAAAGTATATATCCAGTTTTTATACTCTTCCATTTTTCCAAGTGCATAAACCGCACCTACCAGAGCTCCCATAGAGGTTCCTGAAATTGAAACGATTTCGAATCCTTGTTTCTCCAGTTCTTCAATTACTCCTATGTGTGCAATTCCTCTTGCCCCTCCACCGGATAATACTAATGCTACTTTTTTCTTTGTATTATTCGGTTTTGTGTTTTCATTATCTAAATTAAGTAACAAGGAAGTGTCTTTAGAGCTAGAGTTTGGATAAACATAATAATTAAGGTTTGTGTCCCCTACAATTTCGACAGTGTTAATTTTTTTTTGAGATTGCTGTACCTCTTGTGCCTGTAATACTTCCATCCCTAATAGGAGAAGCAGTGTGCTTATCAGTAATATGTTATACTTCATACGTCTACTTATTAATATTGATTTTTAATTTCGAAAATTACAGTTTTTATACCAATTTCTTATTATACTCTTTAAGGCTTTTGATAGCGGCATATCGTCCTATTTCTACCATATCTTCGGCTTTGTAAAAATCCATAGTGCCACAAGAATTATGAGATACCTCAATCATTATATCTGGAGATTGTTGTTCAAACGATACATATGTATTATGATAAATCATTAGGTTAATGGTTTTATTAATTAGGTCGAAATAACCAATTTTTTTATCCATACTTAAGGGGTTGATTTTTTGCAACTGATTTCTGAATTCATTTATCTTCTTTTGATAGATTGATTTTTTAAGGTCACGTTCTTTTTTAGTTATCTCAGGTTTATAAACAGGAATATGTGCATTAACATTTACAACAACTAAAATATCATCAGGGGTTCTTTTTACACGGTTAACAGGGATATTATTTACAACGCCACCATCTACCAATAATCCATCATCTGTTTTAACAGGTGTAAATACTGTTGGAATTGCAACGGATGCTCGAATGGCATTATAAACACTTCCCTCTGTAAAAACTACTTCTTTGTTATTAATAATATCAGCGGCTACGGCGGCATATGGTACTTCTAAGTCTTCAATATTCCTATCAGGAATAAATTCTTTCATTTTATTAAATACTCTATCTCCTTTAATAAGTCCCTGAATACCAACACTAAAATCAACAAGATTAAAGACTTCTAATTTGTTTAATGTGTACATCCAGTTTTTATACTCTTGCATTTTTCCAGCAGCATAAACACCGCCAACCAAAGCTCCCATAGAAGTGCCTGAAATAGATTTAATGTTAAATCCTTGTTTTTCCAACTCTTCAATTACTCCAATGTGTGCAATTCCTCTTGCTCCGCCACCAGATAATACTAACGCTACATTTTTTTTCATAATACTAAATTTTGAGTTTAAAACTCCTGCTGCAATATTTCGTTACTCCATCATTTTTATACATCATCTACTTCTTTTGTGTTGACTTTTTTTAGAACGAGTCATCATGTTGGCTAACGGGAGTCCACGCATTAACTCCAATAATACTCAGAACTAACACCCTAAAAGCCCATTTAACGGTTTTTATGAGCAGCTAATGTACTATTTATTTTAGTACATAATTTGTAATCTGTAATTTATTATTCCTTAAAACAACTAATATGAGGCTATATATGGCTATAATTGTTGAACAAAACCAAAGGTAGCTAAAAAACTCAAATACACCATTGTACGTATAAAATATTTTATTAACAAAATATACGTATTATGGAAAATTATAGTGCTATCTCAGTAAAGGAACTTGGTGATTTATCATCACACTGTTTTTACTGTGCCTGCGGAGCTGCGTACTTTGTTTAAGTTCAATAAAGCGTTGATGTACAATCTTTTGTTTAAGTGTGCTTGGCAAACTATTGAGGAGTTCTCGCAAAATCCTGTTAACAGGCTTGAGGCCAAAATGGGAATGATTGCCATTTTGCATACCTGGAAACAAAATCTTGATTATCATCCTCACCTGCATTGCATTATTCCCTCTGGTGGCATTACGGCTAATAATAAATGGAAATCTTCGCCTAATGGCGGTGATTATCTTTTTAATTATCAAGCTCTT
>JAMOQL010000130.1 GCA_027064025.1 Bacteroidales bacterium | reverse complement strand
ATCTCCTTACCAGTACCTCCTCCTGCATTTCGAAAGGTTAGCTCTCTTAGCCTTCCTATTTCTAACATTACCTTTGGAGAATTAAAATGATTGATAATATAAATTTCATTATTCGCAAAATTAGTATGACGAACAAAGCGCTCTGAAGTAAGCTCCGCTTTTATTTCATTCTTTGGAATTGGTGGAATTATATGTTTCATTTTAATACTATATTACTATGTAAAAGTATGATTTTTTTTTGATAGATAATAGTAGATTTATAAAAAGTTAGAATTATATTTTGTCTACACTAAACAAATAATTATAAGCATTTTGCACAGAAGAATCTAAACTTAATTCTCCTTTTGAATCGATAAAATATTTTTGGTATCCAAATTGATTTAGAAATTGCTCAATCATTTCTGATGTGAAATCTGTTTTGGAAAGAATTTCAGGATCAATCTCTATTAATATTATGGGATGATATTTTTCTAAAATAACTTTCATTCCTTGCAAAGCTAGATATTCTAAACCCTCAATATCCATCTTAATAAATTCTATATTTGAAATATCATTCTGAATAACATACTCGTCTAAGCTAATAGCTTGCACTTTTTCTTCTATAACATTTTCAATCGATAACGCAGATACAGAGCCCAAGTTGTCTTCTTGTGTATCATAATATAATATCAATTCTTTATTTTGATTAGATATAGCTTTCTTCTCGATTTGGATATTGTGGAATTGATTTAAAGAAACGTTCTTCTGCAACAAATCATTATTAACTTGAAAAGGTTCAAATGCAATAATCTGAGCATCATCGGACATTTCGTTGGCAGCTGTTAAAGCATATAACCCTATATTTGCACCAATATCAATAAAACATTTTTTGTCTTTAATCAAGCGGCGAAACAGGCTTAATTCGGTTTCTTCGTAGCTACCCAAAAAAAATAAATTTTGAGGAATCCAATCGTCTATATTAAGTTCAAAAATTATCGACCCCAATAATTTCTTTTTAATTCTAATTCCTCTAAAAAGATGCAATGGTTGGAACCATTTCTGATGCATCCCGAAAAAGTGTTTTTTAAAAAAGGGAACACAAAAGAAAAGACGAAAAAGATAAGCTAATAATATTTTAAATATCATAGACAGAAATATTTACACGAATTTTCGAGTATAATCATTTTTTAGTAAGTAAGTATGATTTTTGACCTCTGTTGCCCACTGCTGAGGTTTTTTAGATTTATCAAAAGTTTGATACGGAATAGGTTTCCCAAAATAGAAAGGCAAAGTTGAACCCGTATTTTTTACCATCTCGTCTACTAAATAAAACATTTCAATATTTGCTTTAATACCAATTGCTTTTCGAAAAGCTGAAAGCCGATAAAAGAAATTTGAATTATGGCCATCAATAAAAACAGGAATAACATCTCGTTTGTGCTGAACAGCCTTTGTTACAAAATTCTTCTTCCATTCTAAATCTACAACTTTTCCTTTTATTTTTCGAGATACTAAGCCTGCAGGAAAAATTAGAATTGGTTTATCCGATTCAAAATTTTCTTCCATTAATCTGGCATTTTTTCGACCTTGTGCTCCATGTTTATTAACGGGAATAAATAAAGGATGGTAACTCTTTATACTCATCAAAATATCGTTAACAACAAAGCGAGGTTCGGAAAACTTCTTGCCCACAATATCGAGCAATGTTGCCGCCTCCATTCCTCCCCAAGGATGATTAGCTACAAATATATAACGTTTATCTTTTTCTACAAACTCATCGAATCCATGAACATCTGCCTTAATATCAAATTCGTTATGAACCATACTATCAACAAAGTCTAAACCATTTATTTCCTTATGTCTATCCAAGATATCGTTCAAATAATCTTCGTGAATAGTTTTACGTAGATAATTGATAATAAACTTGGGTAATACTTTTAATAAAGTGGGGTTTTTCGACTTTATAGCTTCCTTAATATCTATAAACTTTGCGGTATTACTCATGATTTATTTTTTTGTCTCAAATAAGCAGGAACGTCGTGCATTTCATCAATTTCTTTTGCCTTAGAAGGGTCCGTAAGATCCAATTCCTTTTTATTAAAAGAATTATTCTTAGTTAAATCTAAAGAGATATCGAGTGTATTATTTTCTCCATAAATAGCCTCAATTGTTTTTTCTTCAGGATCTTGTACTTGAGTATTTTTTTCTTCATTGTCTAAATCAATGATTTTTTCTGGTGTAGAAATTGGAGCTTGAGAATCTTTATGCGCAACTAATTCAGAAATGGTATTTTCATGAAATCCTGTTGCAATAACGGTAACTGAGATTTGTTGATCTAAATGTTCATCGTTACCTGTTCCAAGAATAATATCAGCATTATTACCTGCAACATCCTGAACGTAATCCGATATTTCTCCAATCTCGTCCATGGTAATTTCGTTATCTCCAGAAGTTACATTTAGCAATATATTCTTAGCACCTTTAATATTATTATTACTTAAAAGTGGAGATTCTAATGCTTGTTTAACAGCTGTCACAGCTCTGCTTTCGCCTTCGGAACGACCTGTTCCCATTAGTGCTACCCCAGAATCACTCATAACGGTATTGACATCAGCAAAATCCACATTCATGTGTCCATGAACAGTAATAATTTCTGCAATACCCTTAGCTGCCACAGTTAATATATCATCGGCATATCCAAACGCTTCGGATAATTCTAGATTACCATAGATATCCCTCAATCGTTCGTTATTAATAACCAAAAGCGAGTCAACATGCATTTTCAATTCGTTAATTCCTTCCATCGCTTGATGAATGCGCCTTTTACCTTCAAATTTAAAAGGAATGGTTACAATACCAACCGTTAATATCCCTAATTCTTTAGCTGCTTCTGCTACAATTGGGGCTGCTCCAGTTCCTGTTCCCCCTCCCATTCCAACGGTAATAAAAGCCATTTTTGTACCTTGATTTAGAATATCTCTAATATCATCTATACTCTCAACTGCAGCATCTTTACCCCGTTCTGGTTTATTTCCTGCTCCCAAGCCTTCGGTAAGCGACTTTCCTAATTGTATTTTAGTAGGGATAGAGCTTTCTTCAAGGGCTTGAGCATCGGTATTGCAAATTACAAAGTCTACATCTTTAATCCCTTGCTGATACATATGATTAACGGCATTACTACCTCCACCGCCAACTCCAACTACCTTAATGATAGATTGTTTCACAATTGGCAAATCAAAATTCATTATATCATCTGTCATAACTGTCTATTTTTTTTGTTATTTGACTTTTATTTTCTATAATTCCGCATCATCTTCGTTAAACATATTGGATAAACGTCTTCTAAACGAATTAAACGGATTGCTTTTAGAAGGTTTATTTTCCTTTCCAGAGTTTTGCGTCTCTAAATTTCGCATTAATTTTTCTTCTTTTTCTTTTAATTTTTCATTCTCAATTCCAAAAAGGAGTAAGCCCGTAGCCGTAGAATATAATGGCTCATTTAGGTTTTCGTCGAACTCTCCACTAAAAAACTGCTGATTTGGTTTACCAATCCGTATTGGCAACTGATTAAAATGAAATGCATAAATTTGAGTAATATCTTTAAGCAAAGCTCCTCCACCTGTCAAGACAATTCCTTTAGATATTTTATTCAAATAGCCACTCATTTCCATTTGAAACTGAATAAGATCTATTATTTCTTCAATTCTAGTTTTAATAACAAAAGATAATTCTTTTTGTTTAATCTTTATTTTCTGTCCTTCAATATTTTTTAAAGATATAACTTCTTTACTTGACGACCCTTGCAGAATATTTCCATACTCATGTTTCAGTGCTTCGGCATAGCGTTTTTCTAAATTAAAAGCTTGCATAATATCCGATGTAATAACTTCTCCACCAAAAGGAATCACCGCAGAATGCACTACCGAACCGTTATGGAAAATTGCCAAATCACTAGTTCCACCTCCTATATCTATTAATGCAATTCCTTCTGTAATTTCTTGCTTTGTTAGAACCGATTTTGCTGAGGCGATAGATTCTAAAACCAATTCGTTAACCGAAATATTATTTAATTCTAAACTTTTATTAATATTATTGAATGCTCCTTCTTGTGCAATAGTAAGATGAAAATTTGCATTTAAAAATTTAGATTCTTTTCCTATAGGAGAATCACTCAAACGACCTTCTTCAATTTCGAAAGATTGGGGAGAAACATTAACTACCATCTCATTTGGAGCAGTATTAATTCCGAAACTCTTTTGAACCAAAGTCTCAATATCCTTAAGGGTAACCCGATGATTAACATCATCAAATTCTAATGAATTTTTACTTTTAACAGAGCGAACATGCTGACCAGCAATACCAACCCATACCTCTTCTATGAGTTGCGATTGATTTTGATATAAACTGTCCAAAGCTTTTTTAATGGATTGTGAAGTTTTTTCAACATTCTGAACAACACCACGCTGAACTCCTAAGGACGAATTCTTCCCCATAGCAACTATTTCAACTTTATTATTACCGACACTTTTACCGGTCAGTGCAACAATCTTTGTTGTTCCTATGTCTATTGCGGCAATTAGCTTTTCCATTTTTTTTAATATTATATGCTGGTTATTTGAGTTTATTTGCAGACAATTTGTTGTTTATATTGCAAATTAATACTTTTATACTTCTCCCAACCTACTACGGGCAAAACTTCTGTATAGAAAGTAGTCAATATTCTTAAATCTTTCTTATAATCTTGATTCTTACCAAGAATAATTTCATGAGCTCCAATTTTAGGGATTATCTTAATATTTTGCTCTCTTGTAATATATATTTGATCGCACATAGCCGACCAATATTTATCTTTTTTAAGTTCTTTTCCTAAAGAAAATAAATTTTGTAATAATGTATCCGAACCAACCTTTGTTAATTCTTCATTTTTATATTTCTGATAGTATTTTTTAATATTTCCCGTTACAACTGGAACTCTTGTCGTAAAATTCGTTGATAAAGGCATTAGTAACCCCTGATTATCAATATAATAACCATCACCATTATCGTCCATAATTCTAAGTAACGGTTTTCTCTGCTCTACAAGCACATTAATATTGCCTTTTACAGTAGAATAAACATTTGCATTCTCTATACTAGGATGTGTTTCTATCAGTTTTTCGAGCTCTAAAGTATTAATTTCTTTTACAGGATATCCAATAATATTAATTTCATTCTGAGCCAAAATTTTATCAATATCTTTAGATGAAATAAACATATTCAAACTACTGTCTAATACTAAAACTTTTACCTTAATACAATTCTGCTGATAAGCTTTGCTTCCTGAAAAGCTTAAAGCCACAAGCATATACAAGACAATGCCTATACTAATAAAAATAGTTTTATATTTTGGTTTTAGGTTCCTCATAATAACATTCTAGAGAGTCAATAATTTTTCTATTTGTGGAACAAACTGGTCAATATCTCCAGCTCCTAAAGTTAATAAAATATCAAATTTTCTATTATTAATTAACGACAATAAATTTTCTTTATTACATAAATACTTTTCTTTTATTTCTACCTTTTCGAAGATAATACTGGAATCTACTCCTTCTATTGGCAACTCTCTAGCAGGATAAATATCCATTAAAAATAGTTCATCTAAGAGGGCTAAAGATTGAGCAAATTCGTTTACAAAATCTTTTGTTCTAGAGTATAAATGAGGTTGAAAAATTCCTGATATTTTTTGTTTTGGATAAATTGCTCTAACCGAAGAAATAAATGCTTTTAGTTCCTCTGGATGATGGGCGTAATCATCGATGTAAATTACTTTTTTATTTTTAATCCTATAATCGAATCTACGTTTCACTCCTTGATAAGTCTTTAATCCCAAACTTAATTCATCTGCTTTTACACCCGACAGAATAGCTAACGCAGATGCTCCTACGGCATTTTCTAAATTGACCAAACCAGGAACTCCCAACTTTAAATGTTTATATAAACCATGAGGGGTATTCAAATTAAATTGATAAGTATCTATATTTAATTTTATGTCGGATGCGTAAAAATCGCTTTCTACATTATCAAGACTATATGTATATCTTTTTATTCCTTTTCTTTTGTGATAAGGCAATCCTATTTTTTGAACTAACACCCCACCATCTTCTATCTGATTGATAAACTCAAAAAAACTTTCTTGTAACTGCTCTTTCGCTCCATAAATATCTAAATGATCGGCATCCATAGAACTTATTAATGCCTTATGTGGATAAAGATGTAAAAAAGAACGATCGAATTCATCTGCTTCTGTTACAACCAATTCTGTAAGATCGGCTAAAACTAAGTTCGAATTAAAGTTTTTACTTATCCCTCCTAGAAATCCATTCGCCTTAATCGAAGATTGATTTAAAAGGTGAGCCGTCATGGTCGAAATAGTTGTTTTACCATGAGTTCCTGCAACAGCCAAAGTTTTAGATGCTTTAGAAATTAATCCTAACACTTCGGCTCTTTTCAGAATTTTAAAACCTTTATTTTTAAAATAATTCCACTCTAGATGTGAATTTGGAATAGCTGGTGTATAAACAATTAAAGTTTCGTCTTTGGATAAATATTTTGTCTGAATCTCAGAAATATCGTCGGTATAATGTATAGAAATATTTTCTTTTTCAAGCGATTTTGTCAATGGTGTAGAAACTCTATCGTAACCAGCAACCGATTGCCCCATTTTATTAAAAAACCGAGCTAAGGCACTCATACCTATCCCTCCTATTCCAAGAAAATAAATATTTTTATATGTAAATTGTTTGCTATCCATTATTATTAATAGGTTTTATCAAGAGCTTATTTATTTATTAATTTAAAAACTTCTTCGGCAATAGTATCGGCAGAATTTTTAATTCCCATAGAAGCTATATTCTTTTGATAAACATTCATCCTAAATTCATCATTAATTAACTCAATAGCAGCGTCTACCAATTCTTCTCTAGCCTTTACATCTTCAATCATCATAGCAGCATCCTTTTGGATTAATGCCATTGCATTTTTAGTTTGATGATCTTCGGCCACATTGGGCGAAGGAACAAATATTGCAGGTTTATGTATCAATCCTAATTCAGATACGGTACTAGCACCTGCTCTAGAAATAACGACATCTGCAATAGAATATGCTAAATCCATTCGGGTAATAAAATCGGTAACCACAATTCCTTTAGATTTATACTCCTGTTTTACAAACTGAGCTTTGGAATAATACCCGTTTCCCGTTTGCCAAATAATTTGAATTTTTCCCTCAACAAATCTATCTAACCCTTGATGAATACTTTCGTTAATTGTCAATGCTCCCAAACTTCCTCCAACAATAAGAATTACTTTTTTATTGCCTTGCACATTAAAATATTTATAGGCTTCATCTTTCTTTGATTCTATATTCTCCAAAATATTTTGACGTACCGGATTTCCTGTCATAATAATTTTATCAGCAGGAAAAAATTGTTCCATATTATCGTAAGCAACACAAATTTTATCGGCTTTCTTGGCCAATAATTTATTGGTTACTCCTGCATAAGAATTTTGTTCTTGAATTAATGTCGATATACCTAGTTTCTGAGCTTGTTTTAATAATGGTCCACTCGCAAACCCACCGACACCAATAACTACATCTGGCTTAAATCTTTTAATGATAGATTTCGCCTTGAACATAGACTGAAGTAATTTTATTATTACTGAAATATTTGAAAATGTCAATTTTCTCTGAAATCCTCTTACAGGTAAACCTTCGATTTTATATCCAGCCGCAGGCACTTTCTCCATTTCCATTTTGCCTTCGGCTCCCACAAAAAGAATTTCGGCATCAGGCTGCTTTCTATGGATTGCATTTGCAATAGCTATTGCAGGGAAAATATGTCCCCCAGTTCCTCCTCCACTAACAATAAATTTGTTCATTTCTTTTTTTCTTTTTCGATTGTACTTTTACTGATACTTAACAAGATACCCAAGGATGCTGATGTAAAAAGAATAGATGTTCCTCCCATACTAACTAAAGGTAAAGTCTGCCCTGTTACAGGGAAAATACCAACTGCAACACCAATATTTATAAATGCTTGTACTACCAACGACAAACCTATTCCAATGGCCAAATATGAGCCAAAACTACTCGTAGATTTCCGAACTATTTGACCAATTCTATAAAATAGAAATAAATATAAAAGGATGATAAAAATAGCTCCTCCCACACCATATTCTTCAACAATAATAGAAAAAATAAAATCGGAATAAGGATGAGGTAAGAAATTACGTTGCTCGCTTTTCCCTGGTCCTTGTCCAAGTAATCCACCCTTAACTATTGCAATTTGAGATTGTTCTGCTTGAAAGTTTCCTTGATCTTCTTCATCGTCACCAAAAAATCTATCTATCCTATTCGCCCAAGTTCCAACTCTTCCGTATTCTGACAAAAGTGGTGAAGCAAGATAACCAATAAATAAAAAAGCAAAACCAAGAGCGAAAACACCTGCTAAATATCTAATTCGAACACGTCCAATAAAAAGCATAATCATAGAAATAAGAAAAAGCATGGCTGCGGTAGAAAAATTAGCAAGAAATATTAAGCCCACAACGGCCAATACCCATAAAAATATAGGCTGGAAACCTGTTTTGAAATTTTTTATATTATCCTGATTATTAGCCAAATGCCTAGCAATAAAAATAATAAGTGAGAATTTTGCTAAATCTGATGTCTGAAATGACAAACCCGTTCCTGGCAAGACTATCCATCGAGAAGCCTCGTTTAGGGATGCTCCTCGTACTAAAGTATACAAAAGAAGAGGGATTGTTATATATATCAATACTCGAGCTATTCTTTTATACCAAATAAAATTAATCTTATGTGTGATAAAGAGCACAATAAAACCAATAAATAGCAAATTAAAATGTCTAAATAGGTAGTGTGTAGTATCACCATGATGATACTTATATGCAAGCGTACCTGTAGCGCTATACACTGCCAACAAGGAGATAACCGATAAAGCTAAAATAATTAGCCAAATCGCTCTATCACCACCTAAATATTTTGTTACAAAATTCACTTTTAATTATTTCTATAAATGCCTTACAGCTTCTTTAAATTGAATGCCTCTATCTTCGTAATTATCGAATAAATCGAAACTAGCACAAGCTGGAGATAATAATACGGTATCGCCATCTTTTCCTAACATATATGCTGTTTTCACGGCATCTCTCATACTCTTAACATCAATAATTTCTTTAATCATTCCATCGAAAGAATCGTGTAGCTTATGACTATCTAGCCCCAAACAAATAATGGCTTTAACTTTTGACTTTACTAATTTCGAAAGTTCATCGTAATCGTTGCCCTTATCTACTCCTCCTGCAATCCAAATTACATTCTTATTCATGCTCTCTAGCGCATACCAAGTAGAATTGACATTTGTGGCTTTACTGTCGTTAATAAACATAATATTTCGGACTTTAATAACGGGCTCTAAACGATGCTCAATGCTTTTAAAATCCATTAAACTCTCTCTAATAACATTTTTTCTAATACTATTGATACTTGCGGCAAGTCCTGCTGCCATAGAGTTATAGATATTATGCTTACCTTTTACTCCAAGATCGTGAATTGACATACTAAATGCTTCTTTTATAGGTTTAAAAATAATATTATCTTGTTCTAAATATGAACCTTTTTCGAGACTATGCTCGGTAGAGAAAGGCAACTGATTAGCTTCAATTTTTCGTTTCTCTAACTCACTCAATATAACAGGATCATCATCACAGAAAATAAAATTATCGTCTGCACTCTGGTTCTGAAGAATTCTAAATTTCGAGTCAATATATTCTTGAAAATTATCGTGATATCTATCTAAATGATCGGGTGTAATATTTAATAATATTGCAGTATTTGCTTTAAAATGAAACATTCCATCTAGCTGGAAACTAGATAATTCTAAAACATAATAGTCGAAAGATTCTGTGGCTACTTGATAAGCAAAACTTTTTCCAATATTGCCTGCTAAACCGATATTACAACCCGCTTCTTTAAGTAAATTGTAAACCATAGTCGTTGTGGTAGTTTTGCCGTTACTCCCTGTAATACATATCATGTGAGCATCTGTATAACGAGCCGCAAATTCTATTTCCGAAATAACTGGGATATCTAATTCCTTTGCTGCAACAATAACAGGAACAGTATCGGGAATCCCTGGACTTTTTATTATTTCGGAGCTTGCCAATATTTCTTTCTGTGTATGCTGCTTTTCTTCCCAACGGATATTATGCTTATTTAATATTTTCGCATACTCTTCTTTTACAGAACCATAATCTGATAAAAAAACATCAAATCCCTTTTGCTTGGCCAACACCGCTGATCCAACTCCACTTTCTCCCCCTCCTAATATTACAATTTTATTATTCATAACTTATCGAAGTTTAAGTGTTATAATAGTGATAACAGCTAACATAATTCCAACTATCCAGAATCGGATAACAATTTTAGGCTCTACATATCCACTTTTCTGAAAATGATGGTGTAAAGGTGACATTTTAAATATTCTTCGTCCTTCACCATATTTCTTTTTAGTGTATTTAAACCAACCTACTTGTAACATTACAGAAATATTTTCAACTAAGAAAACACCGGCAAGTATTGGAATCAATAATTCTTTTCTGATGATAATTGCAAATACAGCAATAATACCTCCTAAGGCTAAACTACCTGTATCGCCCATAAATACTTGTGCAGGATAAGCATTATACCATAGAAACCCAATGGTAGACCCAATAAGTGCAGAAGCAAAAATTACTAATTCTCCTGAATTAGGGATGTACATAATATTCAGGTAATCCGCAAAAAATACGTTACCCGAAACATAGGCCAGAATCCCCAAAGTAGAGCCAATTATCGCTGATGAACCTGCAGCCAGTCCATCTAACCCATCGGTTAAATTTGCCCCGTTTGATACTGCTGTTACAATAAATATGGTTGCCAATATAAAAATTATCCAAACCCATTGCCCTGCATTATCACCCATCCACGAGACTAAATCTTTATAATCAAATTCATTATTTTTTAGAAATGGAATAGTTGTTTTGGTCGATTTTACATCTCTGGTTTCGTCGATAAGAATATCACAATTTGTAGAATTTGTAACCCATGTTTTAACAATATTTCCTTCACTATCGAATACTTTTTCTCGGATTTGTACAGCATCACTAAAATAAAAAGTTGCTCCTACAATTATTCCTAAACCAACTTGCCCTAGAACCTTAAATCGTCCTTTTAAACCTTCTTTATTTTTCTTATAAACTTTAATATAATCATCTAAAAAACCTATCAAGCCAAGCCATACGGTTGTTATTATCATCAAAATAACATAAACGTTATCTAGTTTCGCAAACAATAATGTAGGAACTAAAATTGAGGCAAGTATAATAATCCCACCCATGGTTGGCGTGCCTTTCTTCTGTAATTGACCTTCTAAGCCCAAATCGCGAACGGTTTCTCCAATTTGTTTGCGCTGAAGGAAATATATCCATCGTTTTCCAATTAACAAAGAAAAAACTAGCGAACCAATAATAGCCATGGCCGCACGAAACGAAATATAATGGAAAACACCTGCTCCTGGCAATCCTATTTTATCTAAATATTCGAATAAGTAGTATAACATCTTTAATTATAGTTGATAGTTAATTGTTTATTTAAATTGTTCTCTAATGACTTCTTTATCATCAAAATGATGTTTAACACCATTAATATCTTGATAAGTCTCGTGTCCTTTTCCCGCCACAAGAATAATATCATTTTCTGTAGCTAACATACAAGCTGTATTAATAGCTTGTTTCCGATCGGTTATCCTAAGCATTGTTTTCTTATCTTCGGCATTCAGCCCCGCCTCCATTTGGTCTAATATTTTCTCAGGGTTTTCTGTTCTAGGATTGTCGGAAGTTAAAATTATTTTAGTCGATAATTGACATGCAATTTTAGACATTTCGGGACGTTTTGTTTTATCCCTATCGCCACCAGCACCAACAACTGTAATTAATTGCTGGCTTTCGGTTTTTAATTTATTAATTGTATTAAGTATATTTTTGAGCGCATCTGGAGTATGTGCATAATCAACAATTGCTGTTATTCCTGTTTTACTTTTAATAGTTTCAAAACGTCCATTTACAGATTTTAGTTGACTAACCGATGCTAAAACTTCATCTATTTGCTGATCTAATTCTAAAGCCGTTCCAATAATAGCCGTCAAATTATAAACATTAAAATCTCCAATTAATGAAGTCCATAATTCATGTTTATTAACTTGAATATAAGTTCCATCGAAATGTTTTTCTAAGGTTTTACTTTTATAATCTGCCATGCTATTTACAGCATAAGTTTTCACTCTAGCCTTTGTATTTTGTAACATTTGCATTCCATTCTTATCATCGATATTGGTTAATGCAAATGCGGACTTCGAAAGTTTATCAAAAAATAATTTCTTAGCTTTTATATACTCTTTAAATGTTTTATGATAATCTAAATGATCGTGTGTGATATTCGTAAAAATGCCTCCATCGAATTCTAGACCTGCAATTCTATGTTGATCTATAGCGTGCGAACTTACTTCCATAAAACAATATTCGCATCCCTCATCTACCATTTCTGCCATCAATTTATTAATCTGAATAGCATCTGGAGTCGTATGGGTCGCCTTTATTACCGATTTATGAACATAATTTTCTACAGTCGAAAGTAAGCCTGTTTTATATCCAAGGTTTTCGAATAAATTATATAATAAAGTAGCAATAGTTGTTTTCCCATTTGTTCCTGTAACACCAACTAATTTGATATTTTCTGATGGTTTATTGTAATACAAACTAGCGACCTTCCCTAATGCCTTCGACGTATCAACAACCTTAATATAGCATATATCATCATTAATTGTTTGTGGTAATTCTTGACAAACTATTGCAACAGCTCCACTTTCTATACAAGCGTCGATATACTGATGACCATCGCTTTG
>JAMOQL010000129.1 GCA_027064025.1 Bacteroidales bacterium | reverse complement strand
TAAATTTTCAAGTCCAATCGAGATTACTTTTGTCCTGTTGTACTCTTTGTCGTAGTTACCTGTAAATAATACTTTTTTAAGCATTGTATTAATTCTTACATTCGCTAATAAAACCTAAACTGAGTAAATCTTCGAGGGTTTTTGAAATAGAAAAAAGTTTAATTGTACGTTGGTAAGCATTCTTTCCTAATTCTTTTCTTAGAATTTCATCCTTAGCAAGTTCTGTGACTTTTTCTGATAATTTGTCAATATCGAAAGGCGGAATTAAAAATCCGGTTGTGTTATGATCGATAATTTCAGGATTACTACTAATATCAAAAGCAATAACAGGTTTTTTACAAGCCATAGCTTCTACGATAACGTAACCAAATCCTTCCCATTTTGAGCTTAAAATAAAGACGTCAATACTTTCCATAAAAGACTTAACATCTTTAACAAAGCCTGTGAAAATAACATGTTTCTCGATATTTTTTTCTTTAGCTTGTTTTTTTAAGTCATCTAAAAGCCTACCTTCGCCACCAATAATGATTTTGAAATTTTGATTGTTAGATTTTAATTTTACAGCTAAATCGAGAAGTTTATTTTGCGCTTTTTGTTCAACAATTCTTCCAATATTACCAATGATGAGTTCGTTGTTGTTTTTAGAATAAATTTTATTGATAGTCTGATTGCTAAATTTATTTATATCTAATCCATTATAAACGACATAAATTTTTTCTTCAGGAAATAAGGATGTGTTATTTTGGTTAATAGTACGCTTCGTTTTTTCGGAATTGGCTAAGATTGTTGTAACGATATGTTTGAAAATATGTCTGTTCGAAATAGAATTTTTAATGGGGATGGCACTTCCTCTTCTGTATACAATATTTTTTACGCCTGCTATTTTAGCTGCTAATCCTGCTGTTTTAAGGTCTTTAGATAGATTGATGATTATTGTGTGAACTTTGTTTTGTTTAAGGTAAGATACTATCCTCAGAATCTTTAATGGGTTTAGAAAGCTTAAGTTCGAAATAGAGAAAGTATCAAAAGGGATTTTTTTAATCTCCACTTTATTTTTCCATTCAGATTTATTAGAAATAGCTAATTTTACATTAAAGCCATTTTGTAATAATAAATGCGAGATGTCTAAATGCCATTTTTCACCTCCACCCCAAGCGTCTGCGCTATTAAAGAAACAAATTGTTTTATTATTTTGCATTTTTATTTAATTCTCGGAGTTTTACGTATTTTAAGTGATCTGAGAAAGCCGAATTTTTACTAATTACATAGCCATAGTATCCATCCATAAAGCCTCTTTTTAAGAAATAGGTGATAAAAAATTTTATTAGAGGTTTAAATAATATTTGAATAATATTGGGTTTCTTACCTTTTTTATATAGAGCTTCAGCTTTAAACGAACTAAATTTATTAATTACATTAACGTGTTCTTCTATCGAGTAAAACGAATAATGTAGCAAATCGCCTTTTAAGTGCGAAACAGAAATATTCTTGTTTAAAATTACATTCTCGTGAATATCGCCTTGCCATTTCCCGTCGTTTTTGTTCCAAATCCTAAGTTTTGTATCTGGATACCAAGAGCTATGTTTAATCCATTTTCCACAATAATTATTCAAACGATTAAATTTATACGCACCAGAAAAACCGTCTTTTTTTAATTGAAGAATGGATTGTGTTAATACTTCAGACAAGGCTTCATCAGCATCTACGGATAGAATAATATCATTTTCGGCAATATTATTTCCTAAATTCTTCTGTTCGGAATAGCCAAGCCATTTTTGTTGAATGACTTTTGTTTTGTATTTATTGCAAATGTTGATGGTATTATCTGTAGAGTTAGAATCTACGATAATTATTTCATCAGCAACAGCTTGAAGAGATTTTAAGCAACGCTCAATATTTCTTTCTTCATTGAGTGTGATGATAATTGCCGATAACTTGTTCATGTTCAAATATACAAATTAACGGGCAAGATAGATAACGCCTGTTTGTGTTTCTCCATTGTTTGGAGTTAAAGAATAATAATAATTTCCTGGGTTGAGAAGTTCGCCCCAATAAGTTCTACCGTCCCAAGATATTATTTTAGATTCAGAAGTGAAAACTCTATTACCATTTCTATCTAGAACGGTGAATGTGTAAATCATTTCACCATCTGTTTGAATGTAAAATACATCGTTAATTCCATCTCCATTTGGAGAGAAAATATTGGGGATTTGAATCTCGTGTTCTTTGATTTCTAGTGTCTGTGAACTTGAATCGGTACAACCTAATATATTAACAATATGTTTAATAGAATAGTTACCAATACTTTTGAAATTATAGCCCAAACTATCGGTGTTGCTATATTGTATGACTTCATTTATTAGCCAGGTATGAGTAGTGTCGTTAGGGTATTGGCTTACAAATAAATATCGATTGTTAGAATAATAAAATGTGTCTTGAATACCAGGATATCCATAGTTATCGTAGACAAAGCTGGCATTAGGAAGAGGATAAACATTTACGATTTTGGAGTCGCTATCAGAAATATTATTTTTATAAACAGTGGCTGTTATAGAATAATTACCTACTGTTGAATAGAGGTGAGAAAAATTTTGTGCATAAGTAGGATTTGGAATTGTATCTTTAAAACCATCTCCATAATTGATAATTAATGTGTCGACTGGTGTAGGGAAAAATTCAACATTGAAATTGGTAGTTAATGTTTGACAATCATGAGTAGGGGTTAGTTCTTTTATATAAGCATTTAATTCTTGGGCTTGTATGCCAAAGCTTAAAAAAATAAGTAAGATAAATGCAAATATTTTCGTTATCATAACAACAAAAATACAAATCTTATTTTTAATTGAACCTAAATTCACGAATTTAAAAGTTTATTAGAATTTTTGGTGTTAATATTTATTGTTTTCTGAGCTCTTCTTAAAATAGTTTTTAACAATATGACCGTACTGCCAAAGTATATTATTGTTAATATCCAAAGGTGTTGCCATTCCATAAACACATCATTAAAGGAAGCTCCTTTTTGTGTAAGGGCAAGAAAACCTTTTATTCCAGGTGTACTGGGAATTACGGTTGAAAGGTATTGAATCCAAGTCGGCATAGAGTCTATAGGCCAAGAAAATCCACTTAAGAATATAAAAGGGATACTTGTGAAAAGTAATATCATCATCGAGCTTTCTCGATGTTTGAATAGTGAGGCAATTGTCATTCCCATAAAGATTACAGATAATAGAAAAGGGGTAAGGAAAATAAACATTTCGAAATATCCAGAGCGCATAGGAAGGTTAAAAATACGGAAGATAATAACTAAAACAAATAAGGTGTTTATGATATATAAACTAAAGTAAGCTAATGTTTTACCAATTATTATTGGGATGGTTCCTCCTTTTTTTAGACCAATTGGTAATAGGTAATGTTCTTTCCCAAATTCTTTTGCTGTGCCTCCAAGTAAGCCGATTCCTAGAAGTAAGGTTTGCTGAAGAACCAGTAATAAAACGGCAGGCATGGCGTAAGTAGCATATCCTCCATTGGGATTGAATAAGGAGTATGTTTCTAAAGGGAGGGGGTCTCTTTCATAATAAGCAACATCGAGGGCTTGTCCCTTTGATATTCTACGTTGAATCTCAATGCCTGCACTCATTGTACCAATAGTATAATTAGCAGAGGTGAGTATTTGTTTGTAAATAACCATGTATGAGGCATCTGCGTAAACAGAAACATGAGCTGATTCAGATTTTAGAATTCGTTTGTTAAAATCGTCAGGAATATGGATTATTCCATAAATCTCGCCTTCGTCAAATTTGGTCTTAGCGGCATTAAAATCTGACATTTTGTATTTTACATTTACCTCGTCGCTGGCATCTAACATTCTGGTTAATAAACGACTCATGTTTGAATGATTATTGTCTACAACGGCAATAGGGACGTCTTTTACCAATTCGTTGCTGTAGGCCAAAGAATATAATACAGGATAGATAATGATGGCGATAATAAAAAGCATAATTGTTCCTCCATCGGAGAATATCTTTTTATATTCTGTAAACCATATTTTTAATAAATCTGACATAAGGTTGTTAATATTTTCCCCAATATTTTTTATTTGTTAGAAATTGTTTGAGTCTTGGGATTAGGATGAAAGGAAGTGCTATAAATCCAGAGAGAATCCAAAAACTTGGAAGGCTATATCTTAAGTCAAGCCCTTTCATTGCTTCGTTAATATATATTTTTAAATAGTGAGTGTAAGGAAATATTTGCGAGAACCATTGCATCGCTTTTCCCATTGCTATGGTAGGAAAAGTTAATCCTGCAAAAGAAAATGCAAGAGAGGAGTATGCCGCCCCTAAACTTAATGATAATCGGACATTTGGGAAAATAGATATGATGAAAACACCCATGGCTTGGTATGCAAATACAAAGAAGATTGTGGAAATAAAAATAACACTTAAGTTCCCATTCATTGGAGCGTCAATAATTTTGAATAGTATGGTATTCATAAAGAAAGCTTCAATAATATAAATAAATGAATAAGGGAGTAGTTTCCCTGTTAGGGCCACAATAATACTGTTTCCAGATATTTTATACCAATCGTCAGCTGTGCTATATTTTAATTCTGTTCCTACAGCAAAAATAGTTGATGAGATGATGAACATCAGAAGCATTACGGGTAAAAGTGCCGTTACTAAATAGTAGGCGTAATTAACATAAGGATTGTATAGCGTATGAGTTTCAATAATAATGGGCTGAATATTGTTATATGCTTCGGCAAACATCTCCTTATTGGCCATCCTTTTTTGTAAGTTAATGCCTGCCGACATAGTTTTAATGGCTTTTATTGCTCCAACGCTTATTCCACTTCCTGCTGATAAGTTCCCATTGGAATAATATAAGATTAGCTTTTTGGCATTTCCTCTATAAATGCCATTTTCTGTTCCTTGAGGGATATAAAGAACGCCTCTTATTTCAGAACTTTCTATCATCTTTTTTCCTTCATCTAAAGAGCTAATTTTATTTTTTATTTTTATTTCTGGAGAGGCGTCTACCCAACGTATAATTTGTCGCGAAAGAGCTGAATTATCAGCATCGAAAACGGCAATTTTGAAACCATTGGCTTTTCCTTTGTGAAACATACTTGTAAAAAGAAAAAAGGTAAAAAGAGGTAATATGAATAGTATCCACATATAAATTGATTCGGAACTCATACGTTTGAGCTCTCGAATCAAAACGGCTTTTAATCCTTTATTTAATTTTTTATTATTCACTTTGTTTTAGATTCAGATTTATTGCAATTTAGACCAATTAATCAATGCTGTCATTCCAGGTCTAAGATCATTAATATTTTCGATTGGAGCAGCTTTAACTTCGAAGGTTTTCATGTCGAAATCGCCTGAAGTTTTTGTGGCTTTCCAAGTAGCAAAGTCGCCTAGAGGATTGATGAAGTTTATTTTTACCTGAACTATTTTATTGTTTAATGCAGGAACGGTAACATCGATAATTTTTCCCATTTTAAATTTAGAAAGAAGATCTTCCTTAATATTAAAAATAAACCAAATATCTTTTAAGTCTACAATAGTAATAATTGGGAAGCCTGTATTTACTAATTCTCCTTCTTGCGAGATAATACTGGCTATTTCTCCGTTTATTGGGGCTCTTAGATTGGCTTCGCTCAGATATGAATTTAATTCTTGAATAACGCCCGATGCTTGATCTACAAGTGCGTCTGCTCCCATTTTATCTTCGTATCTAGCGCCATGTTTAGCCATGTCGTATTGCGAAAGGGCTGCTTTTTCTGTTTCTATTGCAGCATTTAATTTTGCACTTACTTCGTCTAATTTTTGAGTAGGAACAACGCCCTCATCATGTAGCTTTTTAACACGGTCGTAAGTTTTTTGCATTACATCTACACCAACCTTCGATTTTTTCCACATTCTGTATGCTCCTTCTATTTGTTCGACTCTAGCACCATTCTTGGCTTTTATGCTCTGCGATTTGGCCGCATGCTTTGCCGATTCGGCTTGAAATTTTTTAGCATCAAGTTCAGGGGTGCTTATTTTTACTAAAGTATCTCCTTTGTTTACCTGCGCACCTTCTTTAGTAATTATTTTTTCAATTCTACCAGGTATTTTAGAGGCCACTTTTACTTGCTTAGCCTCAGCTTCACCCTGTAAGATTGTATCTGGAGGATTGGCCATTACCCATCCCGAAACGATGACTAATATTAGGATTAAGATTAGACCAATACCGATTATTATATTTCTTGATTTCATAGTATTATTATTTAGTTCGTTCTTTAATATTTTTCTATTCATTTATTATAGGAAAATTTTCCGTTTCTATATCATCACGCTGGCTATATTTTAAGAAGAGTTGGCTTTTGCCCGAAAATTCTAATAATTTTGCGAGAGTAAGAACATAATCATTCATGGTTTTTATTCGACCAATTTTTACTTTATTCAATGTGAGTTCGGCATCGACTACATCTTTAGATGTAGCAAAACCCTCGGCAAAGGCTTTCTTTTGAACCCGAAGATATTCATTTGCAAACTGGTAGGTTGTGCTCATAGTTTCCATTTCTTCTACATTCATTTGTAATTCGTTGTAAAGTTTATAGATATATGTTGTAATATCAGACTTGGCTTTTGTATCGATAAAATCTACCATATCCATTGTGGCCTTTGCCGACTTAACTTTATAGGTTCTGGAAACGCCGTCAAATAGGGTCCAACTTAAGTTAATTCCGACGAACCAATCGGGAACTAAGGGGCTAAGGTCTTTTGTATAGAGCTCTTTGTTTCCCACTAGTGCTAATGTTGGTAAATATTCACTTCGTTTAATATTATAGTTTGCTTTAGCTAAATCCTTTTTTGAACTAACTTGTTTTAGTAGAGGGTTATTTTTTATTGCCGATTGCATGAAAAATTCTATAGGTTCAATTTTTTTGATTAAGAATAATTCTGAAATTGGTATTACATCAATAGAATCGCCTAAAGTATTACTTAATGCATGTTTCACAGTTTGAGATTGGCGAATAGATTTTTTCCATTTCATTTTGGCCTCCGATGTCGAGTATTCGACATATAATCTTTGTGCTTTAGAAATCATTCCGCTTTCTTCCATTTTCTTAGCATGGTCAAGATGAATTAGCATTGCATCGTACGATTCTTTGTATAGATCTACAGCTTTTTTAGAAAGTCGGTAACCATAATAACGCTTCACGAGTTCTGTATTTAATTCGTTTTCTTTTTGTTCTATTTTGTAAAGAGCGTCATCAATATTAGCATCCATAGCATTGTTGGCCGACCGAATTTTACCACCTGTAAAAATAGGCCAAATAAAATTGACTCCAGCAACACTAAAATCTTCATTTTGTAATACTAATGTAGAGGGTAATAGCTTGCTAGTAGGAGCATTGGTTAAATTTGAATAAGCCTCTGAGATAGGCGAAATATCTATGCCTATATCTTTATCCATTTTTAAGTAAGTGCCCGAAACAGATATTTTAGGTAGATATAATCCTCGCATTGTTTTGCGTTTCATTTCTTGGGCTCGCTTATTGGCTGCAGCACTTTTTAAACTGTAGTTTTTATCATTCATTCTTTGTTGCGCTTCTTCAAAAGTTATATTCTCTTGTGCATTTAAGAGTTGGATATTTAATAGAATGATAAGACTATATATGATTTTGTTTTTCATTATTTGATATTGTAATTTATGATTACGGATTGCTTATATTTTGTAGATAAGTCCTAAACGTATATCTGTATAGCTGGTGTTATAAGAGTTAAATGTTTGGTTGTAACCCGCTTTTAAGAATATGCCTATGTTTTTATGGAAAGCATATATTAATGCAATATGTGGGTATATCCCAAATTCATGATAGGGTGATATTTTAGTGTCGGAAGTATATTCTCCTTTTTGTTTTATTTTATGAGTTAGAGAATAATATCCTGCCCCAATTCCTATAGAGGGTTGAAATGTTTTTTTACAAAAGAAACGGTAGTTTACGGATAGTATTACTGGGATTGTGTAGTAATTGATTGAATAAGAGAAATCTATAATGTTTTCTTGTTTGCTTTTGTATTCTTTTAGATAATTGGGGGTTGCGTTAAATTGATTGATAGAAAAGTTTATTGAGACGGCAAAAGGAGAGTTGTTAAAATAATAATATAATTCGGCGGAGCCTCCTATCCCATTCTCGAAATGATTATTTAAATCGTTATTGGCTATATTGTAGTTTCCTGTAAAGCTCATGGCTAATTGCGATTGTGCTTGTGTAGATATACTCCATATCGTAAGCGATAGAGTAAGTAATAAATATTTCATTTTATTTCTTTTGATAAATTATTTTCCTTTACGTATCTATTTCTGTAATAGTTACTTTGTTAATGAATGTATATTCAGTTTTTCAACATATCCCAGCTTAAATCATAAGCTTGTTCAATATATTGATCAGTAAGTTTTATAATTCCAGCATAGTGTGCGTTGATTAGTTCTTTAATAAAACCAGAGATAGCTATAAATAGGAGTTGCTCACTTACGCTTTGTTTGATTAACATTTCTTTTTTACCTCTTTCTATTATGTCGTGAATAGGTGTCTTTAGTGTTTCTAATATGCTTTTTTGTTGCTTCGAAATATATTTTGAGTGGTAATAAAGTTCTAGAAATACGTGCTCTTCATAATTGTTAATTCTATGTTTGATATAATTAAACCAAATTTTCTTACTGTTTACTTTAAAAGGGGTATTGTTATTATTTTCATTGGTAATAGTGTTGGTAATATTATCACGAATATATTCGTAAATTTTATTAATTAAGATATCTTTATTTTCAAAATAGAGGTAAATAGTTCCTGTTGCGATATTGGACTTTTTTGCAATTTTAGCGATTGTCAAACCAGAAATTCCATTCGTACTGATTATTTCTAAACTGGAAGATATTATTTCTTGTTTTTTATCTTTTTTGATTTTCATTTTGCAAATTAATGAATATATATTCATTCCGACAGGTTGTTTATGAATTATTTTTTTGCAGAATACAAAATACTTCTCTACTTTAGTTTATTAACCTGATGGGGTTAAAGCGATATATAGATAATTTGTATTTATTTGTGCAGGAGAGGGTTAATCATATAAATAATTACGATTAAATTGGTGTTGCTTTAATAATAACGATTTTGAGCTCATATTTAATGAAGATTAAACTAATACAAATAGGGAAGACCGACGCTGCTTATCTTATCGAAGGGATAGAAAAATATAATTCCAGAATTAAAAGATATCATCCTTACGAATTGTTAACCATTCCCGATATTAAAAACAGTAAGAATTTAAGTCAAGCTCAACAAAAAAGTTTAGAAGCTATTCAAATATTGAAGAATATTCAAAATCCAGACATCTTGGTTTTGTTAGACGAAAAAGGGAAAGAATTTAATTCTATTACTTTTGCCAAGTTTATAGAAGACACAATGTTACAATCCGTAAAACAATTGGTATTTGTTATTGGCGGTCCATATGGTTTCGATGCTTCGGTTTATCAAAGGGCTAATCGGAAAATTGCACTTTCTAAAATGACTTTTTCGCATCAATTGGTTAGGCTTATTTTTGCCGAGCAATTGTATAGAGCCAATTCAATAATAAAAAGAGAACCTTATCATCATGAGTAAACGTCGTTTGTTCATATTAGGGCTGTTTTCTTTGGTATTGCTAATAACTTCTATTGTAATATCGTCAATTAAACCTGACTTTATTTATGATTCTCTTGATACCCAGACTTTAGAAAAGGAAATTCAGTCGATTGTGGATCGAGCATCAGCCAATAAAGAAATTGTAGCTTTTGTTAATTCTTCATCGAAGGCGAAAATTGAGGATGATTTGGTCAAAGAGAGGGCATACGAATTTGTAATTCAGATAGGAGATTCTATTGTTTATTGGTCAACCAACAAATTAGATTTCGATAAGCTTAAGACCATCCATAAACCGGGTATTTATAATCTATCGAGTAGAATATATTGGGTTTGGCAGAAAGTAACGCTTAAACAAAGAATATATTATTTAATCCCATTAAAAAGAAATTTAGAGTTTGAAAATGAATTTTTACAAAATACTTCATTGTCAGATGTTTATATACAGAAAAATTATTTACCAACTAATAAGATAAATAATAATAGAATTGAAATAACAGTTCATAAACAAAATTTTAATTTTTATTTTGAACAATTAGGACCAGACAAAATTCTTACTTCTTGGCAATATTTTTTAGCCATTATATATGGGATATCAATTATATTAATAATTGTTTTGTTGTTTCGGATATTAATAAAATCGTCGTTTAAATATTATTGGAAAGTTATTATTTGGCTGGCTGTATTATTTGTAACTCGTATTTTTTTATTAAGCCCTGATTGTATTCCTTTTACGCAGAATTTTTATTTGTTTCAAGCTTTCGATTTTGCGAATACCATTATTCCTTCTTTAGGAATGCTATTAATAAATGTTGTTTGGTTATATGTCTTAGTTTATTATTTACTAAAGTTGTTATCAAAAAATAGTTATAAAATTAATTTTCTTCAATCTTTAGTATTTCAGCTACTGAATTTTGGTTTTTTTCTTCTGATACTTTATTTTATTAATAATATCATTCTTAATTCGACTAGTAATTTTATTGATTTTAGCAATGTTCTTTTGCGTTATCAAGATATATTGATTTTGTTAGTGTTTGGCTTGCTTATTTTGCTTTATGTCAGTATTTTGTCTTTTATTATTAGTCGTACAAACCAAATTTGTTCAACACTATTTCTCAAGTTTGTATTATTTTTATACCTCCCAATATCTTTAGTTTTCTTGCTTTTTGATTGGCATTTTATTGTTTTTTCTTTGTTTGCAATTCTTAGTGGATGGTTGTTAAGTATTCATTCAAGCATCTTTTTTAGTCGGCAAACTATTAGGCTAATAATCATATTTATTGGTAGTATTTTTATAGTAAGTTTTGTTGAGAATATTTCTTCTAAGAAAGAATTCTCGAATAAATCTTTACGATTAGAGAATTATCAAGTAGAGAATAATCGTTTAGCAGAATATCTTCTCAACGATTTAGATAAGTCTATAGTAACCGATTCTACCCTTCTTAATTTAATATATCGTTTACCAGAAACGGAGAAAGAAATATATGACTATATCCATGTTCAATACTTTCTCGGATATTGGTCTCAGTACAATGATGATATTACAATTTGTGGTTCTTCGAATATTTTTAATGCTCCAAACGATATTAATAGTTGTAAAGATTTCTTTGATAAAAAGACCGATAAAACATCTAAATTATTAGGTAATTCACATTTTGTCGCCATTACAGATTATGGTATAGATAATTATTTAGGACGTTTCCATTTTATTAAACAGCAAGATTCTACGCTAATCGATTTGTACGTTCTTTTGAAACATAAAGAACAACACGAAAATCTTGGATATCCTTCATTTTTAGTTTCTCAAGAAGTAGAAAAAGGAGATGAGCCTCAGTATTATTCTTTTGCAAAATATAAAGATAATAACCTAGTAAGCAGAACAGGGGTCTATAATTATTCTTTAGATTTTACATTTCCGATAGATAATGAAAATCAAATTATTGTTATTAAAAATGGTTATAATCATCTTGTAGAGCAACAAGCGCCAGGAGTATATAATGTAATAAGTTCAAAACAGTTAAGTGTTTGGGATTTCTTTATTATTCTATCTTATGTTTTTGTTTTGTATGTTGCGGTATTTTATTTTGCAGAGTTACTTAGTTTGTTTGTACAATTTAAATGGTCGTGGCAAAATACATTAAAAGATAAGTTAAGATTATCGTTCTTAGGTTTGCTAATTGTAACATTTATTGTAGTTGCAGTTGCTGTTATTTATAGGAGTACCGAACTTTCTGAACAAAAACAAAAGAAGGTTCTAAACGAGAAAATGCAATCGGTTTTAGTAGAATTGATGCACAAAGTTTCTCAGTCAGACAAGTTGGAAGAGTTGAATCCCGATTATATTAATTATTTGTTGGTGAAATTTTCAAATGTATTTTTTACTGATATTAATCTTTACGATTTGTCGGGGAAACTAATAGCTTCGTCACGTAACGTGGTATTCGATAAGGGGTTAATTGGTAAGCGTATGAACCCAACGGCGTTTAGTAATTTATCTAGAGAGAAAAAATCAAACTTTATTCATATCGAAAGAATTGGAACACAGAAATATTTATCGGCATATATGCCTTTTAGAAATGTTCAAAACAAAACAATAGCTTACCTGAATCTTCCTTATTTTGCAAAAGACAAAGAAGTCGAGGCAGATGTAACAACTTTGGTAACCGCATTTCTAAATATTTTCGTTTTATTATTCCTAGTTACAGGTTTGTTTACGGTATTTATTACCAATAGAATAACGCATCCTTTATCTATTATTCAGCAAAAGCTTAAAGATTTCTCTTTGGCTAAGAAAAACGAAACCATAACGTATAATTCTAAAGATGAAATTGGAGCTTTGGTATTGGAATATAATAAGACGGTAGAAGAACTGAATAAAAATATTGAATTGTTAGCGCAAAAAGAACGAGAGGGGGCTTGGAAAGAAATGGCTAAACAAATAGCTCATGAAATAAAAAATCCTCTTACACCAATGAAATTAAGTATTCAGCATTTAAAATATATTTGGAAAGACGATAGCGTAGATAGAGATAAGAAGTTAAATGATACCATAGATTTAATCGTAAAACAAATTGATAATTTAGCTGAAATAGCCACTGCTTTTTCCGATTTCTCAAAGATGACCATAGCTAAAAAAAGCAAGTTTGATATTATTAATTTAATTAACGATCAAGTAGAGTTACACTCTAAAGAAGTTCATATTTCCGTTAGTTCTAATATCAAATCGTCTGTTTATATTTATGCCGATGAGAAACAACTCTCGAGAGTCCTTCAAAATGTTATAACTAACGCTATACAATCTATTCCTGAA
>JAMOQL010000128.1 GCA_027064025.1 Bacteroidales bacterium | reverse complement strand
AACTTTTGCTTTTTCGCCTGCTAAATACATTGGAATCTCCTCTTTTTTTAATTGACTAGGAAAACTTTCGTCAATATCTGCTGTTTGAATAATAAAATCAATATCCAAACCTTTTATTAATTCTTGTCTTCGAGGCGATTGCGATGCTAGAATAACTCTTCTATCTTTTAAATTTATCATACAACTATAGTAACTATTTTTAAATAAAATGGAATGACATACAATAATCCTAGAACCATAATTATTTTTAATAATTGACTAGAAAATTTATAATCTTTTGTACTGTTCGATTTAATTAAAAAATACACTAAACTAAGCATTGGAGCTATTAGCGCTATCAATAAATATAGTAAACTTAACATATCGTTCTGAAGAAAAATAAAATATATTACAGATAAAGCTATAATTGTAACCAAAATAAAAAATATAGCAACAGATTTTGCTACATTCACGCCAAACACAATAGGGAGCGTATTCCTTTTGCAGGTTCTATCGCCTTCCATATCTTGAATATCTTTGATTATTTCTCTTGCAAAAGTGGTTAAAAATGCAAATCCAGAAAACATAACTACAGCATACATCATGTATTTCATTTCAATATATAATTCAGGTAATCTTATAAAAGTATAATGATAATGATTTAATATACTAGGAACATCGTATAAAACAATAAGCAAAGGAACAATGGCGGTTAATAATGCAATTAAAAAATTCCCTATTAATAATTGTCGTTTATATAATGTAGAATAAAACCATAAAGCTCCAGAAATAATAATAAAAACAAATGCAAAACTTTCTTGCCCAATATCATACGATAAGTAAAAACCCAAAGCTAAACCTGTAGCTGTCAAAATATTGTGTAAAGACATTACCTTTCGCCTTTCAATGTGAGTACCTACAATTACTTGGTTTGGTTTATTAGTCATATCGATTCTTCGGTCAAAATAATCATTAATAACATAACCTCCTGCAGCAATAAAAACAGTAGATAATACTAAAAGAATAAAGTTGATTAAACTTAATTGTAATTGAAAACCATGAATTTTAAGAAATGGAAAAATAACTCCATACCTTATTAACAACATGGTAAAAATAATTATCAATAAATTAGGCCAGCGTATTAACTTCAAATAGAACTTCATGATTCCTTAATTAACAGGTTTGCAATATATTTTATTAAATAATCTACCAAGAAAAAGCTTCTGCATTCATCCAATCTCCCTTAGAACGAAGTACTTGTTCTACAACGTCTCTTACACAACCTTCGCCGCCTTTTTTATGAGAAATATATTTTGAAACTGACTTTATCTCAACTGCAGCATCCTCTGGGCAGGTAGGCACTCCGACCACTTTTAATACAGGATAATCAGGAATATCATCTCCCATATACAATACATCTTTGGCTTCTAAATTTTCTTTTGCTAAGAAATCGTTAAAATCAATCATTTTATTTTGCGATTTTAAATAGATATATTTTACTCCAAGTTTCGCATATCTATCTCTCACTAACTCTGAATCGCCACCGGTAATAATAGCAATAGGATATCCCAATTTTGCAGCATGATAAATGGCGTAACCATCTTTTATATTAGCTGTTCTAAGCATTTCGCCAGACGGATGTAACAATACAGATGGACTTGAAAATACGCCATCTACATCAAAAACAAAAGCTTTAACATTCTTTAATTCTTCTTTAAAATTCAATTCCATTGTCTATTTTTTTTGTAAAAATATATTCTATTTTTCTATTTATCACTATTTCCATGCTTATGCAATATTAATTCTGTCATTTTTTGATATAATTCTTGAAAAGGAGGATTAATTTTTAACATTTCCATATGAATATCAATAATAGCCTGATCATCTCGTTTGGCAGGACCTGTTTGTAAATCAAATAAATTTTCTGACAGAATCGCATTTTCTGAGGTCTGTTTCAGAATAGGCTTTAAATATTCAAAATCTAAACCCTCACTTCTCAAATAATCTTGAGTCATAGCCCAAAAATGATTGGTGAAATTATTAATCATAACTCCAGCCAAATGATACTTTTTTCGGTTTTCTGAATTCACTTCAACAACATTACTAGAAATTAAGTCTGCCAAGATCGAAAGTTGCTCTAAAAACTCATTATCAGAAGATTCTATTAGAATAGGAATCTTTCTTAAATCGGTAGATTTTCCCTTAATAAATGAATACAATGGATAAAAAACACCGTATTTATCAAAACCATTTCTCTTAAAAATATTGATAGAAATTGTACCTGATGTATGGACAATAGAGAAAGAACCTTTAGGAATATCTACAATAAGCTTTTCAATTGCATTATCTTTAACCGCAATAATTAACAAATCAATATTTACATCTAGATCCAATATACTTTTCAAGGGTTTTATAGACCTAGAACCTGCAAATTTCTGTAGCTTTTCATAATTAGGAGCATATATTTCTTTAATAATTAGATTTTTATTTAGCAACTCTTCTAT
>JAMOQL010000127.1 GCA_027064025.1 Bacteroidales bacterium | reverse complement strand
TGAATTGCTTTCATTTTGTATCTTTGACATATTGAACACAGTACGGCTTGTTATAATGATTTGTATGTCAGGTTAATGTGTTGATTTTTTAAATTTAAAAAACTGTGTTGATATTAAATGGCTCTTAAAGTTTAGGAGCCATTTTTTATTTTTAAAATAAGCTTAACTGCTGATGTATCTTTGGTTTTTCTTGTTCTTGTTTTGAATAGAAGATATCAATCATACCAAATTGTTTATCTGTTATTTGCATTATCACGATATGACCTTCGGGGGCCAAAAAAGATTTTACTCGCTTTATATGTACTTCAGCATTTTCTCTACTTGGGCAGTGTCGCATATAAATAGAGTATTGAAACATTGAGAATCCATCTTGTAATAGACGTTTTCTGAATAGACTTGCCTGTTTACGTTCTTTTTTTGTATTCGTTGGCAAATCAAAGAATACCATTACCCACATAATTCTATATTGATTTAATCTTTCTAAATTCATAAATATATTATTATCATTAGTGTTGTTTAAACAAAACTGATGATTAGTGTTAAAGAATTGGATATAAAATCTTTTTACTATTACTTGCAAAACATTGAAATAGACTTGCTGTTGTTCGTTGCATAGCTATCATTAATGGACTTTTTTCGTTATCAATAATAACATCTACTGCCGGAAGTTTTAAAAGTTCTGCTTTTATTTCTGTTGTCAGTTCTAATCTATATTCATCAGATGACTCAAAGTCATCTGATGAATTATTTGAATTATTTATAATATTATAAACAATATCATCAACATACGGGCGATAAGGTTCCATAATATCATCGGCAAGAGCATAAGCATTATATTTATTATGATGATGTATTGCAAATGTCGGCATTAAGCCCGATGCAACAAGCGAACGGGCTGTTATTGCTCGTAAAATTGCATATCCGTAATTTAATAAATTATTAGGGTCGGATTCGTGTCTGCCACGAACAAAATCGGATATAAATTCCGAAAAAATATTTTTCCAATAAAATGCAGCAGCACGGGCCTCGTAATTATCGGGATCGCCACTACGAACAGAATCTGCCCAATAATGCATATTTTCTAAATTATTATTACTCATCAGATGACTTTGAGCCATTAAACGAGTTAATAAAGCTCTTTGATTCACAATCTTAGCTTTTATAGTTTGCTGCCAAAGTTGTTTTTTTAACGGCAAACTTGCTTCGACTTGAAACCGAAAACGTTCTTGTTGTAAAGTATTGCCTTCTAAATTAAGCATTAAACCTTGTGGCATTCTTCTGCTATCGCATGTTATTAATGCAACATTGTTATCAAGTAATCTCGAAATCAGATTTTGCGATATTGTTAATCTGTAAGCATCTAAAACAACAACTCCAATATCTTCTATAGGTATAGTTATTTTTTCTTTTTCCTTGTCGGGATATGAAATTACCAATTGCTTGTCTTTTGTATTCAAATAAGCATCGTTTCCAAAATATAAAGTTCGCTTAATCATAATGTATTGATTTTGTTTTGCTTACAAAATCAACAATTATACCAAATTTATATTAAGCCGTATTCTTTTGCTTTTAATTTGTTGATTAACTTGCCATTACGAATATTATAATAATCTTGTGCCGAAGAAAATTCCCAGTCAATATCTTGTTTTACTAAGTTTGCTTTTGTAGGATTGCGATGAATATAATCGAAACAAATTTTTGGATATTGCTTTTCGGGTTGAACAATATTTATTTGAGTAATACCGGCTTTTGTAATAAAACTAGGTGCTATTCCTCTGGGACAGTTTACACATTCGGCTTTGGTATGTTGTCGGAATAAAGAACCACTTTTATTGTTTTGTTTATTTATTGCTCTTGTATATGAACGAAGCATTATGGCTATTGATGTTGTAAAATCTCTTTTTTTATTCATCTGATGACTTGAATTCATCTGATGAGTTTGATTTGAACGAACCAAAACCATTAAATGAAAATGATTTGGCATCAGACACCACGCCAAAATATCGCCATAAGGTGTAATATACTTTTTGATTTTTCGCAAAAAATACAGGTAGTTTTCACGATTAAAGAAAATCTTCTGTCGGTTATTTCCTTGATTATAAATATGATATATGTATCCTTCTTCGAATTGCATAGGTTTGATTTTTTATTTATCCGATGACTCTAAGTCATCGGATAAATGTTTATTCTCCAACTTTTACTATTTGTCCCAATCGGTTTACTTTTAGTTTTATGCAATGGTCTTTTATCATAATTTCATTATTAAAGTCTCTTTCCGTTTTATTTAATGGACCAAACTCAAATTTATTTTTTATAGTTGTTGCAATATCATTTCTTACAAAAAAACATTGAGTACCTGAACTACTAACCATTTTATAAACCCTCTTTTTTTGTTCAATTGTTAAATTAGAAAAATCAATAGAATTAATATTTTCTAATTCTTCATTGGTTGGTACATAAACTAAATCGTTTGGAGAAAGCGTAAATAATAGTTTG
>JAMOQL010000126.1 GCA_027064025.1 Bacteroidales bacterium | reverse complement strand
CTCAGATTTATCTTTCGAAGAAATTGACAATATTAGACCATTATTGTATCAAGAAATTTCAAAAGAAACCGAAGAACTTCAATACATAAAAACACACGATGCGTTTACATTAAATAAAAATAAAGAAGCCATCTTTCCACCTGCTATTAGTAAAGCCGTCATCCACATTGTAAGAAACCCTTTAGATGTTGCGGTATCTTTTGCTTATCATTCAGATATATCAATCGACAAAAGTATCGAAGCTCTTAATAATAGTGATAAATGTCTAGCCAAAAACAAAAATGCTCTAAATAAACAATTGAGACAAAAATTGCTATCATGGTCCGAACATTACAGATCATGGAAAAACGCTGACTTACCCTATCATCTTGTTAAATATGAAGATTTACTAAACCATCCCGAATCAACATTTGAAAAATTAATATTATTTCTATACGGACAAGCAGATAAAGAACAAATAAAGAAAGCTGTAAAACTATCATCTTTTGAAAAATTAAAAAAGCAAGAACATCAAACTCCCTTTAGAGAAAAACCACTTAATGCAAAAACATTTTTTAGAAGAGGGAAATCAAATTCATGGGAAAAAGAGATGACAACGAAACAGGTTGAAAAAATAATAAATTCGAACCACGAATTAATGAAAATATTAGAATATCTAAATAACTAGAAAAAACTAAAAACGTCAACCTTTAAACAAACACAACATGAGAAATATATTAAGCATAGGTCTTTTACTATTTGTAATTGCAAGTTATGGACAGTGGACACCAAAAACTTCATCAAAAAGAAATAAACAACAATTTGATTGGCAAAAATCATTTTTTGACAGACCCGATTTAGCTGCTGAATACGAATTTGAAATAACAAAGAATCCCGCAACAGGAGAAATTCCTTACAGACAAAGAATAAAAGCGTTCGAACAAACTCAAAGGATACTTAAAAATAATAAGACCGCTATCAGTAACATTAATTGGACAGAAAGAGGGCCAAGAAATGTCAGTGGCAGAACTAGAGCCATTATGTTCGACCCCAATTACAATACCAATCAGAAAGTCTGGGCTGCAGGAATAACTGGAGGATTGTGGTACAATACAGATGTAGAAAATAATGGTATCTGGCATAATATTGGAAGTTTTTGGGATAATATTGCCGTTTCGTGTTTAGCCTACGATCCTAACCAAACTCAAATATTCTATGCAGGAACAGGAGAAGGATGGACATCGAGCTCTGTTCGTGGAGCAGGGATATGGAAAAGTACAGACTCAGGAAGCACTTGGACTCAATTAAACAGCACCAATAATTCCGACTTTTACAACACTCAAAAAATAGTAATAAGCTCAACAGGTAGAGTTTTTGCATCAACCAATTCTGGCCTTTATTATTCTGACAATAATGGGGATAGTTGGATTAAACTTCTTGATGGTTTCTTTGGCGATATTGAAATTACAGCTAACGGAAAGATATTTGCCTCCCAAGGCTATAGATATTCGGCAGGCACAGTATACCGATCAACCGATAATGGAGAAAATTGGACAGACTTAGCCATTACAACCGAGGCCACAGAAAGGACAGAATTAGCATCCGCACCAAACAACCCTGATATTATTTATGCAGTATCCTCTGTTGGTAGAAATATTAGTTGGTTCAAGAAATCTACAGATGGAGGTGATTCATGGGTAGATGTTGCCATCCCTATGTACCTTGACCAAGACTGCTCTGCCTCATCAAGCGATTTCACAAGAGGACAAGCTTGGTATGATTTGATTATGATGGTTAATCCTACAGATGAAAATATGGTCTATGTCGGGGGAATCGATTGGCATAAAACAACTGACGGAGGCTCAACTTGGGAAGGTGTTTCATATTGGACAGGAGGCTGTCAAGATTATGTTCATGCCGACCAGCACGCCATGATTTTCTTCCCCAACAATAACTCAAAAGCACTTGTCGGTTGTGATGGCGGTATTTTCCTTATCAACGATATGATTGATGATTTTACAGTAACAGATCACATTAACAATAATTATAACGTTACTCAATTTTATGGTTCTGCCATGGAAAACATTGCGGGGTCTAACTACATGTTAGCAGGTGCGCAAGATAACGGAACTCAGAAATTCACACAAAATGGATTCGGGACCACCACTCAAGCAACAGGGGGTGACGGTGGGCTATGCTTTATTGATCAAGATAATTCTCAGATTCAAATAACCTCTTATGTATATAACAATTGGAGGGTTTCCGATAATGGAGGAAATTCGTTTGCTTACTACCCTTCAACAAGCAACGGTTCATTTATTAACCCTGCCGATTACGATAGTCAAGCAAATACACTTTATGCCTCATCTACACACGATACCCTTTTTGTTTCCGACTTATTCAACGACGGTGCAAATGGTCATTATTTAGATATTGAAAACGGCTTAAACAACAGCAGTATATCCTCGATTAAAGTATCTGATTATTCTACAGATATCATTTATGTCGGAACTTATAGTGGTGGAATATACAAAATTTCTAATGCCAGAACCAACCCAATTTCGAACAACATAGATCCTTTAGGAAGTTTACCTAGTGGAACCATAAAATCTATAGATATTGGAGAAACTGAAAACTCTATTCTTATTTGTTATTCAAATTATGGATTACAATCAGTTTGGCAAACATTAGATGGAGGAGATAATTGGACAAATATTGAGTATAACTTACCCGATATGCCAATTAGAGGCTGTCTTTATAACCCAACCAATAACAACCAAATATTATTGGCTACAGAAACAGGAGTCTGGTCGATGAACGATATTTCTACCGAAACAAATTGGGAACCAACAAATTCCGGATTAGCCAATGTTCGTTGCGACCAACTTAAATATAGAAATTCTGACAAAACAGTGGCTGTTGCTACTTACGGAAGAGGATTATTTACTTCAGATGTTTTTGCAGATCCAGAACCTGCAGCAAACTTTGAGGCAAATAAAACTGTTACTTGCCCCAACGACACCGTAATATTCACCGACCATTCAACTAAAAACCCAAACCAATGGACTTGGACTTTTACACCTAATACTATAACTTTTCTAAATGGAACTGATCAAAATTCACAGAATCCTATCGTTCAATTCCAAAATTCAGGGAACTATACGGTTGCTCTAACAGCTACAAATAACGAAGGCTCTGGTAGTCTAAATAAAACTAATTACATTATTGTAAATGATGACTGTCACTACCCGATGAACAACGATACTATCTTTACTTGTAGTGGTGTATTTTACGACAACGGTTATACAGACGATTATTCCAACGGAGAAGATTATACCATGACTTTTACACCTAACGAGCCAAATTCATTTATCAAACTAAATTTCACTAGCTTTGATGTTGAAGCTGAGAATAATTGCAATTACGATTATTTAAGCATTTATGATGGAGCAAGTACCGATTCACCACTTATTGGGAAATATTGTGGAAATAATTTAAATGGTGAAATTGCCGCAAGTAATCGTTCGCTTACTTTTAAGTTTCACTCCGACGGAGGCGTTGTTGGAAGTGGATGGGTTGCAAATATTTCTTGCGATTTAACAGATCAAATTAATGCCATTAATACACCTCAAATTGAAGTTTATCCTAATCCTGCTCACAATATCATTTTTATCAAGAGTAATAAATTAGATGAAATATTAAATATTAAGATTTTTGATTTAATGGGTAAAGAGATTTACACATCTTCTATTTCAGATAATAATCAAATTAATAGCTCTAATTTTGAAAAAGGGATTTACATTCTTAAAATTAATTCAAAAACAATCAACTATCAACAACAAATAATTATTGAGTAATGGAGATTAAAGAAGCTCAAAAGTTAGTAGATAACTGGATAAAAAAATATGGCGTTCGATATTTTTCGGAACTAACAAACACAGCTATTTTATCAGAAGAAGTTGGGGAACTTGCCAGAATAATGGCTCGTCAATATGGAGATCAGTCTTTTAAGAAATCGGAAGAATATTTAAACACAAAAGAACATTTGGCCGATGAAATGGCTGATGTATTATGGGTACTCATCTGCCTAGCCAACCAAACGGGGGTCGACCTAACAGAAGCTTTCCAAAAGAATATCGACAAAAAAACAAAAAGAGATAAAACTAGACATTTAGAAAACAAAAAGCTCCTTTAATAACAGAGCAATAATCCATATCCTTGAAGTACGATAAAAACTAAAATTTTATTAATTCGATGCGAATATAGGAGAAATAAATATCCCTAATGAGGTTAAATTATCTTCGTATTTGTATTAGGTGTATTTCGTAAATCAATGTGCTATAAGGAGGAATGGCTCCATTAGAATTTCCTGACTGTCCAAAAGCTAATTCCGAAGGTAGAATAAATACCGACTTTTCACCTTCCTTCATATCAGCAACAGCCAGTTCCATACCTCTAATAACCTGCCATTCTGTACCATAAATATACTCAAATGTTCGCCCACGCTTAATTGTAGAATCAAATATTTTACCATTTAAAAATCTCCCTTCATAATCGAGAACTAAAGTATCTCCAACTTTTACCAAATCACCCCGTCCCTGTTTCACAATTTGTTTATACAAGCCTTGTTGTTCCATCTGATAATCGTTCGTACAATCGCTTAAATAATTCGTTAATTTAGTTTTTTCGTAGATTGAAAAATCTTCTATCCAAGCCAGAAATTCTTGCTTTTCTTTAACAAATTGCTCTTGACTAATAAAATTGAGCATCTCTATATCAACTTTAAAATAACCCGCAGAATCTAAAAAAGAAGGTAAATTATTCTGAAGTGTTTTTTCGAAAAATGGTGTTGCCAAAAGTATAAATGAAGCACTATCCCCAACAGAGAGCAAAGTAAAACATTCGTCAATAGCCCCTTCATAATCGGGATTTTGGATTTGAAACCGTCGTTTTGCAGAAAAAAAGACAGAATCTTGAAGGGTCTTATATTTAATATTAACAGTCACATAATCCTGAAAAACAGCCTGTTCTTTGCTTTCACCAATCTTATAATAACGGTAATAAATACCCGACTCTGTTTCTTGATAATTAGGAAATTTATTTTGACAAGATACGAGAAACAGAGTAACACTTATCAAAAAAGAAATAACTAAAATCCTATTTCTAAATTTACCAATATTTAGTAATTTAATTTTCACTCTTTATGTGACAGTTTAATAATCTCAACATAATACACAATAGTAGATCGTGCCGGAATTTTATTCAAATCGCCCAATAAACCATGAGCTTTATGTGGAGGCATAATAAATCTATATTTCTCTTGATCCTTCATCAATAAAATACCCTCTTCTAACCCATTCTCGACACCACCGTGTCCAACTTCGAAAGTCTTGGTTCCCAAAGAATCTGAGTCATATAATAACTTTCCGTCCAATAATTTTACTTGATATTTTATCTTGACTACATCACCTAACTGCACAAAATCTAGTTTACTTGGTTTTAAATCCCCATACCACAAACCCGACTTAGTCATATTCATTTTCCATCCATGTCGCTTACAATAATTACGAATGTCTTGTTCATCCTGATTCAATAAATAGCGATTGACATCTTCGAGAGGTTTCTCATATGCTTGAACTTCGCTCAGTGTCTTTGGCCTTTTGTCTGAATTACAAGCACTTACTAATCCTAGTAACACTAGAAATAAAAATATTATCTTACTCTTTATCATCGTAAACAACTGTATTATAATTATTTAAGCTCATCCAATAAGTTCGCATTCTGCTTAAGTATCTCTATTAATTTCACAAGAGTTTGATCAACAGACAAATCTGGCTCCATTCCACCAGCAGCATTCATATGTCCTCCTCCGTTAAAATATTTTTTGGCAATAGTATTAATAGCAACAGCTCCTTTCGACCTAAAAGACATTTTTACAACGCCATCTCTTTCCATAATTAATATCGAAATATTTATACCTTTAATAGCCAAAGGCATATTCACAAAACCTTCTGTATCACCAATTTTATAATTAAATTCTTCAAGTTCATTTTTATCTAAATACAGAATTGCAGTTCCTAAATCTTTTAGAATCATCATTTTTTTACTCAAAGCATAGCCCATCAAACGCATTCTATCAACAGAATAATTATTAAAAACTTTGTCATAAATCTGTTCTCTATCAATATTTAAAGCTATTAATTGCGAAACAATTTTAAACGTATCGGGTTGAACATTGTGCATAAAGTTACCAGTATCAGTCATTATCCCAACATAAATGGCTGACGCAATGTCTATTGTAAAGGACTGAGGATTTATAGTATTGATGAAATTAAAAACCAACTCGGCAGTCGAACTCACTTTAGTACACGAAATCTGATAATCGACAGGATAACTGGGTTCAGGATGATGATCAATCATTAATTTTATAGCAGAATTATTAGCTATCAACAATTCTAAATCACCACTTCTATTAGCGGCATTGTGATCAGCAATGATTATTAAATCTGCTTTGGAAAAAATAGCTTCACAACTTTCTTTATTTTCCTGATAATCTAAAACTATTTCAGACTGAGGCATCCACTTTAGAAACTCGGGGGAACTCGAAGGTGCAATAACACTGCATTTATTAGTTGCCGAAAAATAATGATACAAGGCCATAGAAGCACCTATTGCATCACCATCAGGATTGACATGTGGTACAATTACAACATTCTTTTCTCTTTGACTTTGGATATTTTCTACAAAGCTTTTTATTTTATTATCTGGTAATTTCAAATCTTTTATTTTATTCCCTTTCAGGATATTTCGTTTTCAATACATAAAGACTTACTATTAAGTAAGAGCCTACAAATTTAGTCTTTTGGAAACAAACAAAAAAGCATACTCACCCTCTTTGATATAGAATACAAAAAATTTGTTATTTATTTAAAAAAAACCTAACTTGTCATGCCCGAAATTATTAGGGGAATTATCGTATTCATAAGACACTACCACACCATGAAAAAATCTATATTTATTATTTTACTGACATTTACTATTAGTAGTATTTATGCTCAAAAAACACAATTAGACCAACGCGCTCTACAAAAATACTCTCAAGAGCAAATTCAAAAAATGCCAGAAAGGAAAATTAGACAAATTAACTTCCTTTATCAGCATTCGTTTATCATTCCTACCGAGTTTAAAGACAAGATTAACGCTACTTCAATTGATATTAGTAATTACAGCAAAATGCGCCTCGTAGATCAACAAGTTAAAGTCAATTTAATTAATCCAAAAGCAAGCCGAGAATCAGAAAGCACCACAGATTATTATATTTATTTACTATCTATAGACGAATTAAAACAAGCCTACAAAAATATTAAATAATAAACTATGAAAAATTTATATTTACTTGGGCTAATATTAATTAGCTCGTTATCATTCTCTCAAATATTTACCGAAGATTTTGAAAATAGCGGATCTATCCCTTCTGGATGGACTCAAGAATACATTAACAAAACCATCGATTGGGGATTTCAGAACGGAGGCCAAGGGAGTGGTTCTCCAATTGTTTATCACCCAGCAAACGCCCATGGAGGTAGCTATAACGCCATTTTTTCTATTAGCGATCACGCCAATGATGGAGCAAAAACAAAACTAATCTCGCCATCTTTCTCATTATTAAATGGAAATGATTATTACTTAACTTTTTACTATGCCAACGAACACTGGAATTCCGATCAAGACACTTTAAAAGTTTATTATAAAGCTAGTGGACAGTGGCATTTAATTGAAACATACGACGTTAGTCAAGCCTCATGGAGAAAGAAAATGTTACCTATTCCCAATTCTGCAACAAATATTGCTTTTGAAGGAGAAGCTGAATATGGATATGGAGTTTGTATAGATGATATCAGTCTAAATCAAATAACACGATTATCCGATGTATTTACATGTGAAGATACTTTTGTAGATGATGGAGGAAATTCGGCTAATTACTCCGATAACCAAAATTATATAGTTACTTATAAATCGGATAACAACAGTTGTATTAGAGCTGTTGTGGACTATTACGAAATAGAAAATGATTTTGATTATTTATATATTTATGATGGTAATGATTTAACAGGAGACTTACTTCAAGTTTTTACTGGATCCTCTACCAATACTAATACTAGCTCAACTTTAGACGATAATGGAACAGCATTTTATGGTTTAACAGGAAGTCTTACATTCTACTTTTATTCCGATATTTCGACAAACGATTTAGGTTGGTCCTTTAATATTGATTGCCCAGATAATTGTGTTGCACCAGCTTGTTCAGATAATATTACGGCTGCTGATGATTGTGGAGCACCAACTCCAATTTGCAACTTAAATGGTTATTGTGGTAATACAGGATCTTCTTATACCGCCGATCATACTGAATTAAATATAGATAACGGAGGCCCTTTCTGTGGAACTATTGACAATAATTCTTGGTTAACATTTGTTGCCGATTCGGCTACTGCATTTATTGATGTTTGGGTTTATGACTGCCAAGGGATTGCTCCATTAGGTAGAATTCATGGTATTCAAATAGAAATATTTTCTGGTGACTGTAATAATTTTTCAACAGTCTCAAATTGCTGGAGTCCTAACAAAGAAGCCAACGGAAGAATTAAAGCAACAGGACTAACTCCTGGCCAAACTTATTATATTATGATTGATGGTTGGGGTGCTGACGATTGCAAATATTCCTTTGCAGCATCTGCTAGTTCTGGAATTATTATTGCAAGTGCCGGTCCAGACCAAACCATTTGCGAAGGTCAAGTAGTGACTTTAGACGCTTCTGGCGGAAATACATATTCTTGGGTCGCATCACCTACCGATAATTCTTTAGCAGGCCAAGAAGATCACACAAGTATCAATATCTCACCATCTCAAACTACTATTTACACAGCCACCGTCGATGGACTTAATACAAACTGCCCCAGTAGCTTAGTCGATGTAGTCGTATATGTAAATGAAGCCAATGCTTCATTTACAGGATTAAACTCTGAATATTGTAAAAACGATAACTCTGCTCTATTAACAGGAAATTACAGTTCCGGAATTTTCTCAGGAACAGGAATTAGTGGCAACTATTTTAGCCCATCTTCTGTAGTAGTTGGCAACTACAATATTACCTACTCATACGATTATTCTGTAATTACTGCTTTCGAAGATAATTTTGATCCAAACCCTTCTACGGGTTGGACTCATGGTGCAATTTCAGGTATAGACTCGTGGTCGTATAACATCCCCAAAGGAGGTAATGGAGAAAATACAAACTCAGATTCAAATATAGACCCTCTTATTGACCATACCTCTAGCAATACAGATAATATTGTTTTTGGTCAAGGTTTATCCGAAAACATAGGTGATGGAATCGGAGGATACAACGATAATTCAAACGAATGGTTAATGAGTCCTGCAATAAATTGTTCTAGTATTTCAAACGCAACTTTAAGTTATTGGCAGTTTGCTAATTTCGAAAATAATTGGGATAAGGCCTATGTCGAAATTAGTACTGACGGTTCAAATTGGACTGATTTAAACCAAGAGCTATATCCGCAAAATGATCATTGGATTTTTAAAAGCATCAATATTTCAAATATCGCAGATGGACAATCTTCAGTTTATATCCGTTGGCGTTCTAATAGCGATAACTCACAAACTTATTCTGGATGGAATATTGACGATGTTAAAATAACAGGGGTACAAAATGGAGGTAGTTGCACAAGTACGGCTATACAAACAACACAAGTCTATGATCCTGCTACAGTAAATGTTTCGCCTATAAATGGCTCTGTTTGTGCTAACGAGTCTTTTAATTTATCAGCAACAGTAGGAGGCAGTGCTACTAGCGGAACTTGGATTTCGTCAGGCTCTGGTACATTTGATTATCCAAACTCATTATCAACAAGTTATACGCCCTCTTCTACAGATGTTTCTGCTGGCCAAGTAACAATTACTTTTACGACAAATAACCCAACGGGGCCATGTGGAACAGCATCTGGGAATATGACTCTAAATATCAATCCTTTACCTACCGTTTCTTATGTATGTAGTGATGCCAATTTAGAAATTTGTATCGGAGAATCTATTAGCCTAACAGGTTCAGGTAACGCAAGCACATTTACATGGAACAACGGAATTAATGATGGTGTTGCTTTTACGCCAAGCAATTCTGATAGCTACACTCTAATTGGAGAAGATAACAATTCTTGTAAAGACTCAATCATTGTTAACATTACAGTAGATCCATTACCAACCGTTTTTGCAGGTGCAGATCAAACTATACCATACGGGACCAATACAACAATTAGTGATGCCAGCCCTGCTGGATATATATATAATTGGACTCCTTCAGACTCTTTAATCGATGCCAATATTCAGAATCCTCAAACCATTCCATTACACATCCCAAATATCTTTATATTAGACGCAACAGACCCCACTACCAATTGTTCCAATACCGATTCCGTAATTATTTATATAAACGGTGGTCCATTAAGTGTTCAAACATTTGCTAACAACAACGACTCTGTTTGCATGGGAGAAGCTCATTCCATCACATCGCTGGTATCTGGCGGAGGGAGTTCTAATTACACTTACAACTGGTCTTCAAATCCTACAGCAATATATCCACACTCTAATTCTCTACAATTAGATACCGTTCTAATAACAACAACTTACTATTTAGAAGTTATTGAAGGAGGAGTAAATTACGCATACGATACCATCACTATTACAATAATGCCTTTAGCAACAATTAATAATATTATTATCGACAGTTTACAATGTAATGGAGATAATTTGGGAGCTATTCATATTTCGGCTCAGCCAGATCCACTAAACTACTCAATAGATGGTGGAATAACATTCCTGTCTAATAATGGTAATTTCGAAAATATGGGAATTGGAACAGATTTTATTACAGCTGTACAAACTCCTTTCGGATGTATTTCTTTTGGAGATACCGTAGATATTTCACAACCAGATATACTAAGTATTAATACCAATATTATAAATAACGAAACTTGCAGAAATAATAATGGAAGTATTAATATTACAGCTAGCGGAGGAACTGCACCTTATCAATACATTTGGAGCAATGGAGACAACGGAACCTTGAGCGATTCTCTAAATACAGGAAACTATTCTGTAAGCATTATAGATGCTCATAACTGTTCTGAAAACCAAGACTTTAACATCCTAAATATTGGTGAAGGACATTTAGAAATTGATAGTATTTTTAATGTTAGATGCTTTGGCGATTCTACAGGTAGAATAAGCGTTTCCGTTAGAAATGGTATCTCTGCATTCGATTTCTATTTATCTCAAAATGGAAATATCATAGATTCTTTAAAAGGATCAACGGATTCAGCCTACACCGTTCAAACACTTCCTTCAGGAAACTATATTATTACGGCATACGAAGGAGCAGGCTGCGAATCTATTATTCCTATTGATATCGGTTCTTCTACAGAAATTACAAGCAATATCAATACTAACAATCCTATCTGTTTTGGTGAAAATTCAGGATCTATAGATATAACCTTAAATGGTGGGCACACACCATATTCCTTTTCGTGGTCTGCTGACAATGGTTTTACATCGACAAGCCAAAATATAAATAATTTGGGAAGTGGCAATTACTATCTAACGGCACAAGACTCTTTTAATTGTACTATTGAATTTAATACAACTTTAAATCAGCCAAGCATACCAAATATTACAATAAACAGCTATAACACAACCCAATGTGTTAACGATTCAATAGCAAGTATCAATATTAATGTAACTGGAGCCACCCAACCTTATTCGTTTAAATGGACAAATGGTAATGAAATCTTTACTGATAATCCTATTTCAAATCTAAAATCTGGTAATTATCATTTATTATTAACCGACAGTAATAATTGTCTACTTAAAGACACCATTATTAATATAGTAGAATACGAACCTATAATCCTGAAAGATACAATTAGTATAATTGGAAATAGAGCAAATATTAACTTAACAACGATAGGAGACCTATCCACAAATTATTATAAATGGGATGATAATATTGAAAATTCAGGATCTTCGAGCCAAAGAAATAATCTTATTAGCGGAACATATACCGTAACAGTAACCGATGATAATCAATGTCAAACTATAGCTAGTTACCATATAAAAATACCTTTCATTATCCCTAGTTTAATCACACCAAATGGTGACGGTTTGAATGATACATGGAAGATTGGGAATATTGAAACGTTTGATAATATTACTATTCAAATTTTCAATCGTTGGGGAAACACAATCTTCTTATACAAGGGAACAGGAATGGCTTACGGCGATATTTCTAATCAATTTAATGGGACATTCAACGGCAGTAATTTACCCATTGGAAGTTATATATATATATTAGATTTAAACAATGGTGACGAACCTAAACAGGGAACGCTTTCCATAATAAGAACACTAAACAAATAAAGAATTCGTTATCATATTAAGAAAAACTATGATTTAAAGTAATATTTTGAGCATATCTTTTTCCAAAGAAACATTAGGCATTTCTGTTATTCGCCCTATTTCTTTATTTTTTTTATAAAAAATAAAAGTAGGAACCCTCTCGATATTATAGGATGCTACATCGATCTCTGGACAAGATTTATGCTCGTCTAAAGCATACACTTTTAAAACAAAATTAGAGTTTATTTTTTCTAGAATTTTATAAAATCGAGGAACTTGTTCATGACTATCACCACACCATGTAGCCATAAAAACTACTATTTTAATTTTTTTTAGTTTCTTTTTTAATATTGATGCAATAGTAATACTATCCACATTATACGAGTCGTATTCCATATTGAACCAATCTTTATAATTATCCATCTCTAAGCCAAATCTATCGATTTGTCCGACAAGAATTATTTGATTGTGTTTCGAATCTTCAGTTTCTAAATTAACCTGAGAAAATGAAATGAAGAAAGAAAAGCTCAATAATAAAAAAAGAATTGGTTTCATAATAATACCAATTACACATTGATATGACTTTTAAAATCTTTGCAATATAAATCATAATGAGTAATTGATTTTATTAGCTTTTCATTAAGTTTATTTTTCACAAAGTCATGCAGCCA
>JAMOQL010000125.1 GCA_027064025.1 Bacteroidales bacterium | reverse complement strand
ATTATGCAAGATCAGGAAGTAAGTTGGATGCCTTCTTACGGACCAGAAATGAGAGGAGGAACAGCAAATGTTACTGTTATTTTAAGTGATGACAAAATTAGTTCACCTTATTTACATTTCTTTGACACCGCTGTAATTCTAAACCAGCAGTCAATGGATAAATTCGAAAAATCTGTAAAAAAAGGAGGAACATTAATTTACGATCCTAACGGAATTTTACACCACCCAACAAGAACAGATATTAATATCTACAAAATTGAAGGTGCTAAGATTTCTGCCGAAATGGGTAACACAAAAACTTTTAATATGGTTATCCTTGGTGCATATTTAGCTGCTCGACCTATCGTAAAATTAGACAACGTTATCGAAGGACTAAAAAAATCACTTCCGGAACGTCACCACAAGTTAATTCCTTTAAATAAAGAAGCAATTACAGCTGGAATGAATAACATAATTGAAGTTAATAAGATTTAACTGTTAATAACGTGATTAATATTAAGGCCATCTAAAAAGATGGCCTTTTTTTATTTACAATTCTGAAAAAGTCACTAAATTGCAAGACATAAACAATTCATTTTTATGAAAAAGAACATTGCTATTTTAGCAGGAGGAAATTCATCAGAATCTGTAATATCATTACAATCGGCAGAACAAGTCAGAAGTCTCCTCGACAAAGATAAATTTAATCCATTTACGGTGTATATTAAAGGGGCCGAATGGGTATTAACAAGCGATCAATATTGTGATATGATTGTTAACAAAGACGATTTCTCTTTTTCCTATCAAGGGACAAAAGTTAAATTTGACTTTGCTTTAATTATGATTCATGGCACGCCAGGCGAAGATGGTAAATTGCAATCCTATTTAGATTTATTAAATATCCCATACTCTACTTCTGATGCTTTTACTTCGGCGCTTACTTTCAATAAATTTGCATGCAAGGCCTTTCTTCAAAATTTTGAAGTCCCAATGGTCGAATCTATTCTAATTAGAAAAAAACAGAAATTTGATGAAAAGAAGATTCTCAGTAAAACAGGTCTTCCATGTTTTGTAAAACCAAATGCTGGAGGTTCTAGTTTTGGAATCTCTAAAGTTAAAAAAGCTTCCGATTTATCCAAAGCCATAGAACTAGCTTTTGAGGAGGATAACGAAGTAATTATCGAAGCTTTTATAGAGGGTACTGAAGTATCAAACGGAATTCTAATGACTAACAATGAATATTTTAGACTCCCAGTTACAGAAATTGACACCGATAACGAATTCTTTGATTACGATGCCAAATATTCAGGAAATGCAAAAGAAATTACACCTGCAAGACTCGAAGATGCAATTTTAGAAAGAATAAAAAATCAGACTAAAGAAATTTATCAATATTTAAACTGTAAAGGAATTGTCAGAGTCGATTATATCGTAAAAAATAAGGTCCCATATTTTTTAGAAATAAATACAGTACCAGGGATGAGTGCAGAAAGTATTATTCCAAAGCAAGTTAATTATTTAAAACTAGATTTATCGGAGCTATTTACTAAAATTATTGAAAATACGTCTTATTAAGAAAGCACTGAAATAAAAAATCCCTTCTGTTTTTTCCTGAAGGGATTTTCATATATACAAGCTTCTCTCCTAGTGTTTAAAATGTCTAATTCCTGTAAATACCATAGACATATTATTTTCATTACAATAAGTAATCGAATCCTTATCTCTAATCGATCCACCAGGCTGAATCACAGCTGTAATACCTGCCTCATGGGCTATTTCTACAGAATCTGCAAAAGGGAAGAAAGCATCGGATGCCATTACAGCTCCTTTTAAATCAAAACCAAAACTATTAGCTTTTGCAATGGCTTGACGTAAGGCATCTATTCTGGAAGTCTGTCCTGTTCCACTAGCAATTAATTGTCCATTTTTAGCCAATACAATTGTATTAGATTTTGTATGCTTAACCAATTTATTAGCAAACAACAAATCTTGAACTTCATCTGAAGTTGGAGCGATATTGGTAACTGTTTCCAAATTTGAAGGGACTTCTATTTTAGAATCTTTTTCCTGAACTAAAACGCCATTTAATGATGTTCTAAAATTTATTCTCGGAAATTCAAAATCTTTAATAATAAGAATCACTCTATTTTTTTTGGACTTAAGAATCTTTAATGCCTCATCGGTATATGATGGTGCAATACAAACTTCCATAAACAACGAATTCATTTCTGTGGCTACTGCTTCATCAATCTCAACATTAGTAATAATTACACCACCAAAAGCAGACACCGGATCTCCTGCCAAAGCATCTTTCCACGCCTGAACTTTATCTTTTCGAGATGCCAAACCACAAGCATTATTGTGCTTCATAACAACAAATGTCGTTTCGTCAAAATCCTTAATTAAATTTACAGCAGCATCAATATCTAATATATTATTATAAGAAATTTCTTTACCATGTAATTGTTCGAAAATTTCCGAGAATTTACCAAAAAAGAATCCTTTCTGATGAGGATTCTCTCCATACCGTAAGGTTCTTGATTCGGTTATAGACTGCTTAAAAGAGAGAATACCTTCTGAATTATTAAAATAATTAAAAATGGCAGTATCATAATGAGAAGAAATATTAAACGCTTGAGCAGCAAACCTCTTTCTATCTTTCAAATCTGTTATTCCATTTTTTTCTTTCAACAAAAATAACAAATCTGAATATTGGTCTTGCGAGGGAACAATAAGAACATCTTTAAAATTTTTTGCAGCTGCTCGTATTAAAGAAATCCCTCCTATATCAATTTTCTCAATAATATCCTGTTCAGGTGCCATAGAAGCAACGGTATCCTCGAATGGATACAAATCTACAATAACAAGATCGATTTCAGGAATTCCATATTCAGCAATTTGCTCAATATCACTTTTATTATCTCTCCGAGTTAATATCCCCCCAAAAACCTTAGGATGAAGTGTTTTAACCCTTCCTCCTAGAATTGAAGGGTAAGAAGTCAATTCTTCGACTGGCGTTACATCTACGCCAAGACCTTCTAAAAAAGTTTGTGTTCCTCCTGTTGAGATAATCTGGACATTATCTTTAACTAGTTCTTGTACAATTTCGCTCAAGTTTTCTTTGTTGAAAACTGAAATTAAAGCTGATTTTATTTTTCTTTCCATTACTAAGATGGTTTATTAAATTGTGAAACTTTATCTTTTACAAAAAAAAAAGATATTCAACAAAATACTATATGATTTTTAAATAAAATAATACAAATTATGAACGTTTTGTTAAGAATAAGACCATCTAAAATATTCAATAATATTTATAAGAAAAGTCTAATAAACCAAATAGAAATTATTACATTTGTGCTTTATAACATTATTTTATTGATCCGATTCTAATACTATTAGAATTTAACATAAAACACTAATAATGAAATATAAAGATCAAAACTGCGATAATTGCTTTATTAGTAAAGCTTCAATTTTTACCGTACTTTCCGACGAAGAAAAACAAGTGTTACGCAGAAGTCATTCTTGTTCTTTTTACAAAAAAGGCGAAACTATTTATAAAGAAGGTGATAAACCCACTGGTTTAATTTGCCTATCTGAAGGCAAGGTTAAAATTTTCAAAGAAGGTGTTGGCGGACGGGAGCAAATTGTCCGCATGGCTAAGCCTGTAGGTTTTATTGGATACAGAGCATTATTTGCTGAAGAAAACTATATTGCTTCGGCAATTGCAATAGAAGATTCTACTGTTTGTAACATCGAAAAGAAAGCATTATTTGAGATGTTAAAACATAACACCCAATTTTCTTCTAACATCATTAAGTCATTAGCCACTGAATTAGGGTTCTCAAATAGCAGAACAGTCACCCTTACTCAAAAGCATATCAGAGGTCGCTTAGCAGAATCTTTAATATTTTTATCTGATACTTATGGGTTTGAAGATAATGGGAAAACTATTAAAGTATATCTTTCTAGAGAAGATATTGCCAACCTTTCAAACATGACGACTTCTAACGCTATCAGAACATTATCAACTTTTGCTTCGGAAGATGTCATTAATTTAGATGGAAGAAAAATTAGTATTAATGATATAAAACTGCTTAATAAAATAAGCGAAATGGGATAATTTTATTTCAACAAACATGATACAAAGAATTCAAAGTATATATTTATTTTTAGTAGCGGTATTAAATGGATTACTATTTATTTTACCTCTAAATGAAATGGTTAGTGGTAATCATATACTAAGATTATCAATTTATGGTCTATCCGATATTACTAAACAAGGAGACTTATTAATAGTGACCCTGTTTCCCTTGATAATAATTGTATCTGTTAGCATACTATTATCACTTATTGGAATATTTCTTTATAAAAATAGAAAAATTCAAATGCGCTTATCCATGTACACCAGTATTCTGGGGCTGGGAACTACCTTCTTAACTTTCTTCTATGCTTACCAAATAGCATCAACAAATAGTACTGAATTAGGATTCTCTGTAGGATTACTGCTCCCAATAATTGGTTCTATTTTTGCATTTCTAGCTTTTCGGGCTATAAAACGAGATGACAAATTAATTAAGTCAGTAGACCGAATTAGATAATCAAATATAAAAATACAATTCAGCTCTTTCATATAATTGGAAGGGTTTTTTTTTGAGCCTTAGTTAAAAATTGTTAAAGCTTTACAATAATGAGCTTGGTCAGTTAATAATAAAATGTTTTTTATTAGATTTGACTTTTAAGAAAAAATCATAAAATATTTAAAAATGAAAAAACAAATAACATTATCTATCATAGGCTTATTTATTATTTCCCTAACTTATTCGCAAACCTCAGAGTCTACTATCCAATTTAATAAAAAAACTCACAATTTCGGAACCATAGAAGAAGCCAACGGCATACAAACTTATCAATTCAAATTTACAAATACTGGTAAAAAACCTCTGATAATTAATAATGTAAAAGCCTCTTGTGGGTGTACAACTCCAGAATGGACAAAGGCTCCTATTGCTTCTAAAAAGGATGGTTTTATTAAAGTGAGCTTCGACCCCATAAATAGACCTGGACCTTTTAACAAAAGTATCACTATTACATCAAATGCAACTAACAGCCCAACGAAGTTAATAATAAAAGGAATCGTTAAAGAGCGAGCTAAAACAATAGATGATAAATACAAAAGCGACATGAACGGACTTAAGTTTAAAACCAATCATATTGCTATTACAAAAATATTTAACAATCAAAAGAAATCTGAAGAAATCTCTATCTATAACCCCACAAATAAAAAAATATCAGTTTTGTTTGACCGCCTTCCAGCTCATATCCAACTTGATAAAACAAAATTTACAATTAATCCTAAAGAAAAAATGAATCTAAAATTAACTTACGATGCTTCTAAGAAAAATGATTGGGGTTATATTACCGACAAAATTTTAGTTTTTATTAATAATGATAGAAACCCTAAAAACAGAATTCTAGTAAGTGCTAACATCGAAGAAAATTTTTCCAACCTAAGTACTGAACAACTGGCAAATGCGCCCAAAATAACAATTGATAACAAGATCTTTAATTTTGGTGATATTAAACAAGGAGAAAGCAAATCTCATAAATTTATCGTCAAAAATTCAGGGAAATCAGATTTAATTGTTAGAAAAATAAAATCTAGTTGTGGATGTACGGTTGTAAAATTGAATAAAAAAATAATAAAACCAGGACAATCTGAAGAAATTAGTGTCATATTCAAATCTAAAGGAAAAGAAGGAAAACAACACAAAATGATTACCATTATTTCTAACGACCCTACCCAACAAAGTTTAATACTTAGAGTTAAAGGGAATGTAAATTAATTTTGAATATTTAACAGAATATTTAACAGATTATTTAAAACTGTTTTTTAACATAGAAGCCGTTTTTTTTATACATTTGCAGAATCAAATTTAAACAATTAAATATTTAGATATGTTAATGACAAATTTAGAGCATGTAGAAACAGCTGCTCAACACAAAGAAATTATTGAGAACAACGAAAATGTAATGATTTGCGCTGGAAGAATGGGACCAATGTGCGTACCCGTTTATGCAGCAATGGAAGAATTAAAAGAAGAATATCCAAATATTAAATTTATGGATATGGAATTCGATTCTCCAGAGGCTCACGTTATTCGTAATGCACCTGAATGTGCTGGATTTATGGGTTTACCATTTACAATGTATTACAAAAATGGTAAAGTTGTAAAAGCAACTACAAGTATCCAAATGAAAGATCAAATTAAATCTATCTTAGACGAAAACTTATTATAATCTAAGTATCTTAATACAATATTTTAAGCTCCTTAGATTTTCTTTGGAGCTTTTTTATCTCTTAATAATTTATTAGAATGGAAAACTCATACGATGTTATTGTCCTTGGTGGTGGTGCCGCTGGTTTAACGGCTGGTATTTATCTATCTAGAGCAAAAGTAAAAACACTAATACTAAACGAAGGAATGGTCGGTGGACAAATGGTTCTAACTTACGAAATAGCAAATTACCCAGGAATAGAACTGACCTCAGGATATCAATTATCTATGACCATGAAGAAACAAGCTGAAAGTTTTGGTTGTGATATTAAACAAAATATTAATATTTCAGAGGTTGACTTATCTGGTGAGATTAAAAAAGTAGTTGTAGGTGAAAAAACATACACCTCAAAAGCAATAATTATAGCTTCTGGTGGTCGCTCTAGAAATCTTGGTGTACAAGGCGAAGGCACATTCAAAGGCCGTGGCATTTCTTACTGCGCTACTTGCGATGGTGATTTTTACACTGGTCAAGATATTATAGTTGTTGGTGGTGGAAATTCTGCTTTAGAGGAAGCTGTTTCTCTAACAAAATATGCAAAATCTGTAACTATTATTCATCAATTCGACCATTTTCAAGCTTTCGAACATGCAATAGAAGTAGCTAAAGCCAACGAAAAGATTAGTTTTATTATGAAATCTTCTATCGATGGATTTTACGGTGATGAAAAGGTAAAATATGTAAATATCAAAAATCTAGAAACAGAAGAGGTCTATAAAAAAGAAATAGATGGTGTCTTTATATTTATTGGGTATGCTGCTAACAGCGACAAATTTAAAAATCAAGTTGCTATAAATAATTATGGGGAAATTATCTCAGATAACAACATGAGCACCAATACAAAAGGTGTATTTGTCGCTGGAGACGTACGAGAAAAGAAAATTAGACAAATAACTACAGCAGTTAGTGACGGTGCTATTGCTGCTGTAAATACTATTGAATATATTCAAAAATAAATATTCTTTTATATAGAAAGAAGCTTGAAGGATTCGTTCTTTTCAAGCTTCTTTTTTATTACAAAAGATAGAAATCATATATTTCTTAAAAATTTACTTCTACCTTTGTAGTATATGACTAAGGATAATTCACATATTGAAAACTCCGAAACTTTTAAAAATTTAAAAGTTAACAAGGGTATAATTGAAACTCAGGATATTAACAACAATTCTATTAAGCGCTTCAAGAATATAAAACGTAAAAGACTTTCTGCAGAAGGTTATTTCAAGGGTATAAAAAACGGCAATATTACCTTTCTTAGTCAAGCAATAACTTTAGTCGAAAGCTCAAATACAAAGCATCAAGAATTAGCCGATCAAATAATTAACTTATGCTTACCTTACTCTGGAAAATCACGACGTATTGGAATAACAGGAGTTCCTGGTGTTGGAAAAAGCACATTTATAGAAACATTTGGGAAGAATCTTGTAAAGCAAGGTCATAGAATTGCTGTTTTAGCAATTGATCCTAGTAGTGAAAAATCTAAAGGAAGTATTTTAGGTGACAAAACCCGAATGGAAGAGTTGGTTAAATCTAAAAACGCATTTATACGTCCATCGCCTTCCTCCGGTTCCTTGGGAGGTGTTGCACGAAAAACTCGAGAGAGCATTATTTTATGTGAAGCAGCGGGCTTCGATACTATTTTAATAGAAACTGTTGGTGTTGGACAATCCGAGACGGCAGTACATTCTATGACCGATTTCTTCCTTTTATTAATGCTTGCTGGTGCAGGTGACGAGCTTCAAGGAATAAAAAGAGGCATTATGGAAATGGCAGACACAATTGCAATTACAAAAGCTGATGGAGACAATAAGATAAAAGCTATCACCGCTGAAACTGAATATAAAAACGCACTTCATCTTTTTCCTGCATCAAGCAATAATTGGCAAACAGAAGTCTTAAGTTGCTCTGCTATTAGTTCATTTGGAATTGAAGACTTATCGAAAAAAATAGATTTATTTTTTAGTCTAACCTTAGAGAATGGAGCTCTTGAGAAAAAACGACTTGAACAAGCAAAATATTGGATGCACGAAACTATTAAAGAAAAATTGATGAATCATCTATATCAAAATACCGAACAGATTAATTTAATAAAAAAAATGGAAAAAGATATCTTAAATAATAACGTCAGCCCATTTACAGCTGCTGACATTATTTTTAATTCTTATCTAAAATCACAAAAGCCTAGAAATATTTAGCCATTTCGTTTTGCAATTCCATTGCTTTTAATTCTGATATAAGAGCAAACTTCTCTGTTTTATCAGCATAAATAATTCCTCGACTAGAATTAATAATTAAGCCTTTATCTTTCGTGGCACCATTTTCCACAACTGCATCTAAATCACCTCCTTGAGCACCAATTCCAGGAACTAATAAGAAATGTTCTGGAACAATCTGTCGTATTTCTTTAAGCATTTCTGCTTTTGTGGCTCCAACAACATACATCATATTTTCTTTTGTTCCCCACTGACTAGAACTTTCTAATACTTGCTCGAACAACTGTTTTCCTGTATATTCGTCTTTCATAAACTGAAAATCGAACGCCCCTTGATTACTTGTTAGAGCCAGCACGATTACCCATTTATTTTCGTATTCTAAGAAAGGGGAAATAGAATCTTTGCCCATATATGGAGCAACAGTTACAGCATCAAAATTTAACTTATCGAAAAAGGCTTTGGCATACATCTTAGACGTATTACCAATGTCTCCACGCTTCGCATCTGCAATAGTAAAAATCTCAGGATAACGTTCATTAATATACGAAATTGTTTTTTCTAAACTCTTCCATCCCTCTAAACCTAGACTCTCGTAGAATGCCAAATTAGGTTTAAACGCAACCGAATAATTCGCTGTAGAATCAATAATCACTTTATTAAATTCAAAAATAGGGTCATCTAATTTTAATAAATGCGGTGGTATCTTATTTAAATCTGAATCTAAACCCACACAAAGCATGGACCGCTTTGCATTTATTTGCTTTACTAAATCCGAATAGTTCATTTCAATATTCTTTAATTATGCCATTCCACTCTCTTTGAGTCTTTCCGCATTTTCTTCTACTTGTAATTTATCAATAATTTCTTGAATATCCCCATCCATAATCGATGGTAAATTATAAAGTGTTAATCCAATTCTATGATCAGTCACTCTACCTTGAGGGTAATTATACGTACGTATTTTTGCCGACCTATCTCCAGTAGAAACCATAGTTTTCCGTTTAGAAGATATTTCGTCTAAATATTGTTGGTACTGCAAGTTATATATTCGAGTTCTCAATTCCGCCATAGCCTTATCCAAGTTTTTCAACTGTGATTTTTGATCTTGACAGGTTACAACAATCCCTGTTGGAGCGTGCGTTAATCGTACTGCAGAATAAGTTGTATTCACAGACTGGCCTCCAGGGCCAGAAGAACAATAAGTATCTTTACGAATATCTGCAGGATTCAAATCAATATCAAACTCTTCAGCTTCTGGCAATACGGCAACAGAAGCCGCAGATGTATGTACTCGTCCTTGTGTTTCTGTTTGAGGAACACGCTGTACTCGATGCACACCTGATTCATATTTCAATGTCCCATAAACTTTTTTTCCTGTTACTTCTAATACCACCTCTTTAAATCCTCCAGAAGTACCATCAGCAGAGTTTGTAACAGAATATTTCCAACCCTTTGAATCTAAAAACTTTGTATACATTCTAAATAAATCACCGGCAAAAATACTTGCTTCATCTCCTCCCGTACCAGCTCTAATTTCGAGAACAGCATTTTTATCATCTTCGGGATCTTGAGGGAGCAAAAGGAGTTTAATTTTTTCTTCTAAGGGTGCTATTTGTGATTCTAAATCGTTCAACTCCATTTTGGCCATCTCACGCATTTCTTCATCATCTTCTTCAGCAATTATTTGCTTTGAATCTGCTATATTACTTTCTATATTTTTATATATATCATAAGCTGCTACAACAGGTTCTAAATTTTTATACTCTTTGGTTAATTTCACATATTTCTTCATGTCAGAAATAATTGCGGGGTCAGTTATTTGTTCACCAACCTCGATAAAACGGATTTTAACGCCTTCTAATTTTTCTAATATTACACTCATTATTTTTAGTTAAAAGTTAAAAGTTTTTTACACTTCCTTCTTATTGTTACTATCAAACTGATTATTTAATTCTAAATAAAAACATAAATCTAGTGGCTTAATAAATAAACTCCCCCTTATCGGATTGAATGGTCAATTTTTTACCATCAAAAGCCTCACATCGTCCAACAATTTGAGCATCAACACCAAAAGATTCAGATATATTAATAATATTTTGTGCAGCATCTTCAGGAACGTAAACTTCGAAACGGTGTCCCATGTTAAAGACTTTATACATTTCTTTCCAATCAGTGTGCGATTCTTTCTGAATAATATCGAACAAAGGCGGTACATCGAACATATTATCCTTAATAACATGTAGATTATTTACAAAATGTAAAACTTTTGTTTGAGCTCCTCCAGAACAATGCACCATACCGTGGACTTCACTTCTGTGTTTTTCTAAAATTTCTTTTACTATCGGTGCATAGGTTCTTGTTGGTGATAAGACTAACTGTCCTGCATCAATATCTAAGCCTTCAATTTTATCTTTTAGATTATAATTCCCCGAATAAACCAAATCGGAAGGAACTGAAGCGTCATAACTTTCAGGATATTTACGGGCTAAGTATTTTGCAAAAACATCGTGACGAGCAGAAGTTAAACCATTACTGCCCATTCCTCCATTATACTCTTTTTCGTAAGTTGCTTGACCCGATGATGATAAACCAACAATAACATCGCCTGGTTTAATATTATCGTTAGAAATAACATCTTCTCGTTTCATCCGAGCTGTAACTGTAGAATCTACAATAATTGTACGAACTAAATCACCAACATCAGCAGTCTCTCCACCTGTTAAATAGGCATTTACACCCATATTTCGCAGTTCAGACAATAACTCTTCAGTTCCATTAATAATTTTCGCAATTACATCACCCGAAATTAAATTTTTATTACGACCAATTGTAGACGATATTAATATATTATCTGTTGCGCCAACACAAAGCAAATCGTCTATGTTCATAATTAACGCATCTTGGGCAATACCTTTCCAAACATCTAAATTACCTGTTTCTTTCCAATACATGTAGGCTAAAGAGGATTTTGTTCCTGCTCCATCTGCATGCATTATATTGCAATACGCATCATCGCCTGCTAAAATATCAGGAATAATTTTACAGAATGCTGATGGGAATAATCCCTTATCTATGTTCTTAATTGCATTATGGACATCTTCTTTTGAGGCTGAGACACCTCTTAAGTTATACCTTTCGTTATTCGACATTTTATTTAATTAATTGGTTCAATATAGTACAACAAAAGACGTCCTATTAATATAGAACGCCTTTTAATTATTATGTTCAATAAGTTATTGACCGTCAGCAGGAGCTTCTTCTGAAGGCGCCACTGCCTCTGGGGCTTTTTGATAATCTGTTTTAAGAACTTTAAGTTCTGTTCTTCTGTTCATTTGATGGGCAACTTCTTGCTCTTCAACTGTTGATAATGATTTAATAAACGACTCAGACAATACATCCCCTTCTTTTAAGAATTCGTATCGTTCGCCTTCTTCTTTATCAACTGTGGCAGGGTTAGATTCGCCATAACCTTTGGCTACTAATCTATCTTTTGCGATTCCTTTAGAAATTAAATAATCTACAACCGATTGTGCTCTACGCTGAGCTAAATCCTGATTTGTTTTGTCAGAACCTCTAAAGTCCGTATTAGAACCTAATTCTATAGTAATATTAGGATTATCATTCAAAACCTCAACTAATCCGTCCAAAGAAGCCATTGATTCTGGCATTAACTCTGCTTTTGCTACTTCATAGAAAATATTTGGAATTTTAATCGGTTTCCAGACAGGTTTCATACCTATATTCACAATAAAATCTTTATCTTCTTCTATTCCTTTTGTTGATTCTCCAGCCTTACCATTCAAATATTTTTCCATTGAAGACATCAGTTGATAATCTACATTTGGCTTCAATTTAAATTCGTAAGACCCATCTGCAGCAGTAATAGTCTCTTGTACATCACCATCATTTCCTCGTAATTCGACTTTTGCTCCTACAAGAGGGATTTCAGATTTTTCATCACTAACTACTCCTTTTATTGTAAATTGCAAAGGAGGTAAAGTAAATTGATAAATATCTTCTGCTCCTTTACCACCAGGACGACTAGAGGTAAAGAAACCTTGTTCTTTATTTCCTTTAAAGATAATCCCAAAATCGTCAGCAGCAGAGTTAATTGGAGATTTTAAATTTGATACTTTATATTTTCCTGAACTCTTATCAAGAACAGCTTTAAATATATCTAAGCCTCCCATTCCTACAATATAGTCTGATGAAAAATACAAATCGCCATTGGTTCTAATTGTTGGATATAATTCGTTTCCAGGAGTATTAATTTCTGGTCCTAAATTGATAGGATCGCCAAAAGGCTTGGTTTTCTTTGCTCGTTTCATCATCCAAATATCATTACCTCCGTAACCACCAGGTAAATTAGCAGCAAAATATAATGTTAATTCTTTCATATCAATAGCTGGATGACCATAACTAGCGGTATCGCTACCAGGGAACGTAATTTGAACTCCTTCTCCAAAAGCAATACCTCTTCGGGCTGCTTGATAGATTTTGCATCCCATAGATCTGTTTTTTTCAACCTTACAACGCGTATAAAACATAACTGTTCCCTTTTGTGTAACAGCCGATGCGCCTTCATCGTCATTGGTATTAACCATAGCATCTTTGCCAGCATCAATTGGAGCGGGTTCTGACCATTTGCCCTTTCTATCGCGAATCACAGAGTATATATCTGT
>JAMOQL010000124.1 GCA_027064025.1 Bacteroidales bacterium | reverse complement strand
CATGACCTTTTGTTGCCCAATTTCTTTTCTCTTCTTCAATATTTCTATTCTGCTCCTCCTCTTTAGCTTCTCGAAGCTCTTTTCTCATATGAAGTAACGCATTACCAATTTCATCTTTATCACTAATTACCTCAAACTCTTCATCTAAAATACCTTCGCCTATATGATTTGCAAATGCTGCAGTTCGTTTACGATATTCAATCATATTATCAACAGAATTAGCTATTTGTCCAAGCTGATCCTTCGATTTTGTTGCAATTTTAGTTGTACTTTCTCCTCTTGCAACTATTAAAATTTTATCGTTAATTATTTTTATTGGCTGCAATAATGTTTTATAAATGCCATAAGAATAAATAAAACCTCCTACAATGAACGCTCCAAGGGAAAATAATAACAAATAGATTATCATTGTTAAAACAGAATTATCAATATCTACAGTGCTTTTATACAAAAAAGCATTCTCAATAGATTTCCCATTTGATATTATTTCGAATTTTTTAACAATAAAATCTTCAATTTTAATAAATCCATTTTCAAATTTTTGTCTAAAAATATTAGTTCTATCAATACCGTCACTAGCATAAACTAGTTTGTTTTTATTATTAAAAAGCTGTATATAAATCCCTTTTGATAAATATAAGTTATTAATAATATTGGTTAAAGATTTTGTAATAACCACAGAACCAACAGCATCGTTTCTATTCATTACTGGACTTGAAACAATTAAATAATCTTGATTATAAAGGCTTGAATAATCTACAAGCAATTTCTTTCTTTTTATAGAATTAAATATAATTTCATTTTTTATGTATTTCTTTCTAAAACTAGAATTATTCGAAAATAGTTTTTGTCCGTCAACTGTTATAATATCAAAACTATAATTAAATTTTTTATCTTTAAAAAGGTTTTTAACTAGCCTTGTTAACGAATCTTTATTATTGCTTACTGAGTATTGGCTTAGAATATTCTGTAAGCTTGGGATTTGACTATAAATTGTTGCAATATTTCCTAATTGTATTGCATTAGAACTTAATCTTTCTTTAATTATTTCAGTTTCTGTGTTTAATTCATTCTGAATTTTAGTAGTCGATGCTTTATCGAAAAAATCGCCTCCTATCGTTAATGCAAGTATAACGATAATAGCAAACAATAAAAAGGGAGGAACTATTATCTTAAAATTAATGCTATTGAGTATTTTACTAAAAAATTTATTTTTCATAAAAATAAGTTTTAAATATATGCCAAATCAATTATTTTAATTATTTCGCCCTCTGAATCTATTACTGGTGAAAATGTTTGTTTAAGATTAACAGTTTTGCCTGATGATGAATTTATTACTGAGTTTACATTTACAACCTCACCTTTATTAAGTTTTTCTAATATTTCTTCGTTAGATATTCCTTCGGATGTTGAATTTATTTGAGAAAGATTTAGTCCTACTACCGTCTCTTTTTCAATTTCCAACATATCAGCAAAATTCTTATTCATACTTATTATTGTACCTGTTAGGTCAAATTCAATCATCATTAAACTACTTTCAATAGCTTTAACTAAGCCTTCCATTTCGGCTTCTTTTCTTGCCGTTCCTTCTTGTGTAGCCAACATCTCTTCCATATTCTGACGAAGTTCTTCTTCTTGAGCCTCCATTTCTTCTTGTTGTTGTTGAGACTGTTCTAACAGTTGTGCTGTAACAATATTCACTTTTGTAGTCGACAAAGTTGAAGCAATGTTTTCCGCTAATTTTTCGATAAATTCAATTTGATATTTTTCATATTTTTCAAAAGATGCAATTTCAATTACGCCAAAAATATCTTCTTCAATTTTTAAAGGTACTATTAAAATATTTCTTGGATTTGCCTTTCCTAAACCTGAAGTTATTTTTAAATAATTATTGGGGACATCTGTAATATTAATGGTCTCCTTTTCGATGGCACATGTACCAACCAAACCTTCTCCTATATTTATACTTTTATCTACAAACTTCTTTCTATCGTATGCAAATGCGGCTACTAAATCTAACGTTATTTTATCAGCATCAGCATCATTTAAAATAAATAATCCTCCTTGGTTTGAATTGGTATATTTAACTAAATTTCTAATAATATTTGTTGAAAGCTCTTCTATATTATCACTATTCTGTCTTAGAATATCGCCAAAATCAGCAAATCCTTTTGTAGCCCAACTTCGTTTATCATCTGCTTGTTTCCGTTCTATTTCAGCTTGTTTGGCGTCAATAAGTTTTTTACGCATATCGAGCAACGAAATTCCTATTTCGTCTTCATCACTTAATGTATTAAATTCTGAATCTAATTTACCTTCTCCAATATCTTTTGCAAAAAAGGCAAGTCTTCTATACCCTTTATTTAATTTATTAAGTGCTTTATTTATTTCACTTATTTCGTCTTTATTCTTTATTTTTATTTCGTCAGAAGTAACTCCTTCCGATAATTGAGTTAATAAATGTACAACTTTTCGTACTGGTTTTTTAATTATTACTCGTCCAAGATAAATCATAAAGATTGATGATAATATCATCGCTATGATTCCAAATGTTAATACCATTCTTCTAGTATCAGCTTTTATTTCATCAAATTTAATATTATTTATTTGGAAAACCACAATCCCTATTTTACTGCCTTGGTACGATATTAATGGTTCTGAATTATATACAAGATTATCGATATAAAACTGTGATATTTTATGCGATATTTTTAAATCGGTAATCTTATTAAGATTTTCTAGTTTAAATTTTTGAGTAAAAGCTAATGGTACTAATCCATTTACACTCTGTACATTATACGATTGTAATTCGAAATTAGTAAAGCTCTCCACAATTTTTCTAGACATTAAAAATACCATATCTTCATTCTCTGTTAGATTTGTACTTTTTAATAATTCCGATAAAGGGAAGCGCGTTTCAACGACACCTATAAGTTCGTTATCTTTATTAAATACGGGGGTTATTCCATAAATAGCAAAACCCCAACTATCCTCTTCTAATCCGGATACTGTTTTCTTTAAATTTATAGCATCCGAAACCATGCTTCTTTGTTCTATAACATTATCACCTTTCTGAGAATTCCACGAACGATACAACACCGTTCCTTCTGAGCTAAAAAATGTCATCTCAAACTTTTTTCCTAGACTATTCTCAAACTCCTTTGAAAAATGATTGTATTTATCACTAATAATAATTGAAGCCGAATCCAGATTTTTTGATTTATTATAAACTGTAAACCCACGCTTTATCGTTTTAAGACCAGAATATGAAGCAGATACAAACACAGCCTTTTCTGCTAGCCTTTTAACATTATTATTTAAATCTGTTTGCTTTAATTGTAAATTATTTTTAACTGAATCTCTGTTGTTTATATCTAAATTATACTTAAAAACAAGTATTAGCACAACAAAAATTAATATAAATATAACTGCAATAGGTGATAGAATTTTTTGTAATAAATTCATAATAACTATTTTGGGGTATAAATAAATAACGAATAAAATTGAGCTGAGTGGTTAACACAAATTTAACATTATTTTTCTAAATAACTAATAAAAGTTCCTTATTGATTTGGAGAAATAAAACCCTACATATGAAACGGGTTTTGTTAATTTATACGAAAATTATTGCTTATTTTTAGAATCAATAACAATTGTAACTGGACCATCGTTAATAAGTGAAACTTTCATATCTGCACCAAAAACACCCCTGGCAATGGTTTTACCTAATGTTTGTTCTGTTTTTTGTATAAATTGTTCGTATAAAGGCTTTGCTATTTCAGGTTTCGCAGCCTTAATATACGAAGGTCTATTTCCTTTTTTGGTTGATGCATGAAGTGTAAATTGAGAAATAAGAAGAATCTCTCCATTCACATCCAACAAACTTTTATTCATCCGTTCGTTTTCATCAGAAAAAATTCTTAGGTTCAATATTTTATTGATTAGCCATTCAATATCTTCACTAGTATCATTACCGGCAATCCCAAGCAATATCATCAAACCTTGTTTTATTTCTCCTTCAATCAGATTATTTATTCTTACTGAAGCCTCCAAAACACGCTGAACAACAACTTTCATCTAAATCCTTTTTATCAACAAAGATAAATAGATTTATCTTTTAATTTTCGAGCTATTGAATTACTTTTGCATCTTAATTAAATAATTTACAGCAATGTACAGAACGCATAATTGTGGTGAGCTAACAGCTCAAAATATAGGACAGGAAGTTACTCTTAGTGGATGGGTACAAAAAATACGAAATAAAGGCAAAATGATTTGGTTAGACCTCCGCGATAGATATGGAATAACTCAAATCATTTTCGAAGAAAATATTACTGATACAAAAGTTTTCGAAGATGCTCAGAAATTAGGAAGAGAATTTGTGATTAAAATAACAGGTGAGGTGATTGAACGTATCGCCAAAAATCCTAAAATAACAACTGGTGATATCGAAATAAAGATTTCTAATTTGGAAGTTTTAAATGCTTCTTCCACCCCTCCGTTTACTATTGAGGACGAAAGTGATGGCGGCGACGAAATTAGAATGAAGTATCGCTATCTTGATTTGCGAAGAAATCCTATGCAACAAAAAATGATTTTACGTCATGAAATTGCTCAGGAGGTTCGTCGGTATTTATCAGATCAAAAATTTCTAGAAATAGAAACTCCATATTTGATTAAATCTACACCCGAAGGTGCTCGGGATTTTGTAGTTCCATCTCGTATGAACAAAGGACAATTTTATGCTCTACCTCAATCTCCTCAAACTTTTAAACAACTCTTGATGATATCTGGTTACGATCGTTATTTCCAAGTTGTAAAATGTTTCCGTGACGAAGATTTACGAGCTGACCGCCAACCTGAATTTACACAAATTGACTGCGAAATGGCTTTTGTAGAGCAGGATGATATCCTTAAAAATTTTGAGGGCATGGCCAAACACTTATTTAAGAAAGTCAAAAATATAGATTTCGATTACAATTTTCCTCGTATGCCATACTCCGAAGCTATGCGACTTTATGGTTCTGACAAACCTGATATTCGCTTTGGAATGACTTTCGTAGAACTCAAAAAAGAAACAGATAAAAAAGAATTTGTAGTTTTTAATTCTGCCGAATATGTTGCAGGAATTTGTGCCACTGGCTTAGCATCATACTCTCGAAAAGAATTAGACAAACTCGTTAAATTTGTTCAAAAACCACAAGTTGGAGCCAAAGGCTTAGTTTATGTAAAATACAACGAAGATGGATCTTTTAAATCTTCGGTAGATAAATTCTACGACGAAACCGACCTTAAATCTTGGGCAGAAAAGATGGATGCCAAGCCTGGTGATTTACTGTTAATTTTAGCAGGTGATACTGCTGCTACCCAATCTGCACTAAACGATTTACGACTAGAAATGGGCGATCGTTTAGGATTACGTGACCCGAACCAATTTTCGCCAATGTGGGTTGTCGATTTCCCTCTATTGGAGTGGGACGAAGAGGGCAAACGTTTCCATGCTATGCACCATCCATTTACGTCTCCGAAAAAAGAAGATATGGTAATGATTCATAATGAACCAGGAAAAGTCCGAGCTAACGCATACGACTTAGTGATAAATGGAGTAGAAATAGGCGGTGGATCGATTCGTATTCACGATAGAGATTTACAAAAAACAATGTTTAAGGCTTTAGGCTTTACCGATGAAGAGGCTCAAGAACAGTTTGGATTCTTAATGGATGCCTTTAAATATGGTGCTCCACCTCATGGAGGAATTGCCCTAGGTTTCGATCGTTTAGTGGCTATGTTTGCTGGTATCGAATCGATAAGAGACGTTATTGCATTTCCTAAAAACAATTCGGGTAGAGATATGATGATTGATTCGCCATCGACCATTGATTTAACCCAATTAGATGAACTAAATTTGAGAATGAAATAATTTATCAAATTACAAAAATATAGAGCGACTATCTTTAATTTGGTTAGTCGCTCTTTTTGGTTAAAAAAATTATGATACACGAAATAAAGAAAAACCCAATGTATGGCTATTTGCTTTTACTAGTTGTTGCTATAACTATTGGCTTTCAAGCTTGGCGAACTCTCTTAAACAATTATGCTGTTGACCAAATTGGAATATCAGGCTTACAAATGGGGGTTATTCAATCTATTCGAGAAATACCAGGCTTTCTAGCTTTATTAGTGGTTTATCTTCTTTATCTTTTTAAAGAGCATAAATTTGCTGCCTTTAACGTAATACTTATGGGTGTTGGTGTATTGGCAACGGGTTCCTTTCCTTCGTATGAAGGCTTAATTTTAACGACCTTAATAATGTCTATTGGTTTTCATTATTTCGAAACTGTAAACCAAAGCTTAACCCTTCAATATTTCGATAAAACCCAAGCTCCAATAGTTATTGGAAAATTAAAAAGCTGGGGTGCATTAACCAATATTGTTGTAGGCGCCATTATCTGGACTATTTCAAAATACATGAATCTATCGTCTCAATTTATTGCATTTGGATCTATTGTTGTTCTTTTGGGTCTCTTTGCGCTAACAAAGAAACCTACAAACAAAGATGTTCCATTACAACAAAAAAAGATGATACTAAAAAAGAAGTATTGGCTCTTTTATGTACTCAACTTTCTAAGTGGCGCTCGCCGTCAGATATTTGTTGTTTTTGCTGTGTTTATGTTAGTAGATAAATATCATTTTGGCATCGAAGGTATAGCTATATTATTTATAATTAATAACATAGCAACTTATTTTATTTCTCCTTTAGTGGCAAAAGCCATAAACCGTTTTGGCGAAAGAAGCATACTATCTATCGAATACTTTAGTCTTATCATTATCTTTATAAGCTATGCGTTCATCGAAAATAAAATGATAGTTGCAGGGCTTTACATTACAGATCATATCTTTTTTAGTGCAGCTATGGCTATTAACACGTATTTCCAAAAAACTGCTGAACCACAAGATATTGCTCCATCAATGGCTGTAGGTTTCACTATCAATCATATTTCTGCTGTTGTTATTCCTATTATGGGAGGTGCTCTATGGATGCTAAATTGGCGAATACCATTTTTGGCTGGTGCTGTAATTGCTGTATTATCCTTAATCTTCGCTCAATTCGTAAGGTTTATTCCTAATAGCACTAGGAAATCATTATTAACCCAACGGGGTTAAAGCAATATAAAGATAATTTGGTATTACATAAATAACTAATACCATCTTTATAATAACAACTTCATTCTAGTATAATTAATTCTTAGACAATTATTGATGCGATTTTATTTATTATTTTTAGCTTAGCTAAATTATAGCTTAATTGAAAAAACAACTCATATAGAATGATAAAATATATTGCACATAAAGAAGACCTATTTCATTGGAGCGACCCTTTTATTGCATTAGCGTATATCTTGATTATCTATATTATTGCCTTATTTATTAAAGGGGCATTTATTGAAAAACATAGCGAGTATAAATATCTTATTAAAGGTTTAACAATAAAAATTGTAGGTGCTATTGCGTTTACAATGATCTATTTATTTTATTACGACGATGGCGACACCATACTATACTTTGAAGGTAGCCGAGCTTTAACCAAAGTATTAATCGAAAGCCCCTCCGAATTTCTTAGATTTATTTTTTCATCTCATCATCTTGAACCAAGTTTACAATATATAAGGCAACATATTACTTATTCCAAATCACCAGAAGAATGGTTTATGGTTAAGCTATTAACTCCTATAAATATTCTATCTTTTAATCGATTTCTGATTGCTCAAATTGTAATGTCCGTAGTAACTATGATTGGTAGCTGGAAAATGTTTCAAGCCTTCTTATTCTTTTATCCTGAAAAGAAAAAAGAAGCTTTCTATGCTGTATTTTTAATTCCATCAGTCATTCTTTGGGGTTCAGGTATTCTAAAAGATTCTGTAACCTTTGCATTCTTAGGTTTATTATTTTATTTTTCCGTAAAAAACATATACCAACTGAAAGTTAATTTCAAAGCTTACACAATCATCGCTTTATCTATCTATCTTATTTTCAATATAAAAGCTTATATTATTTTAGGCTTTCTTCCCGCTATTACCATAGGTTGGGTGGCCTATAACAGAGACCGTATTAAAAGTAAATTTCTAAGAAATATACTTACTCCATTTATTCTAGTAATAGCAATAGGAATTGGAGGAGAAGTTGTTAAAAATCTACAGGCAGATAGTGATAAATATGCTGCTGATAATATTAAATCTAGAATCGATGGATTTCATACTTGGCATACTCTTTTAGGAGGCTCTTCTTACGATTTAGGAGAAATAGAATATACCCCTTTGGGAATACTTAAAGTATTCCCATCTGCTGTAAATGTTACTTTTTTTAGACCATATATTACAGAAATATCTAGCGCTGCGATATCTATTGGTGCTATTCAAAGTAGTTATTTCTTATTATTATTTATATTTATTTTATTTCATTATCGACTTTCTTGGTTGCGAACTATTTTTAAAGAGCCTCTTCTATTATTATCTTTTACCTTTTCCTTAATTTTTGGTTTTATGATAGGCTTTACTTCTTATAATTTTGGGGCTTTGGATAGATATAAAATTCCTGTAATGCCTTTTTTTGCATATATCTTATTTTACTTTTATTTTGAATATAAAGACAAAAAGAAAGCCGATAAGCTTGCTAAAGAAACTTTATTAGATTTGAAGAAAATGTTCTAATCAACAAATCTTATAAGTTGGACGAAACTTAAACACTGCATTTTATAAATATCGTTTTCTCAATGCTTTTGTATTTTCATAAACCTTATCAAAAATTTCTGGAATTTCAAAGTAAAAGGACAGAAACAGGATCTAGAAAATAACTAAAAAGCATGAGTTTACCCTGTATTGATTCGAGTAATGACTTTTTGTCCTTGTACTCCCCCCCAAAAAAAACTATTCCTTTACATAAAGTCCTTTAAGCGAATTCCCGATACTAAATAGGTTAAGAGTAGCGTTAATAAACTTTTTTGAAAACCTTAGCAACTTGTTTGTTTCAAATCTTCTCCTAATCTTTTCATCGTCATAAGATTCTGTAATTTTAAAGTTTCCTTGATGCTTAAGACTATGTCTTATTCTAGATAAGGAAAAACCTATAGCCTCTAACTTTATCTTTTTAAAACCATTATTTCTGAATAAAATATTTATAGTCTTTTTGGTATAATACGATAAATGCTCTGGGTACTTTATGGCCGAATAATTGCCTTTCAGAATATACCGCTCTAAAGAATTAAAATTAGGCGTAGTAAAATACAATACTCCTCCTTTGCGTAAGATTTCTTTATATATAGGCAACTCTTCTTTTGGATTATTAATATGTTCTATGACCTCAAACGAAGTAATTATATCGAACATTTCCTTTTTGTAATTAGTCCTATCTAATGGCCCTTGATGCATTATTGCACCTTTGTTTTTGCAAATAGTCATTGCATCATCGGTAAATTCAGTTCCATAAACTTCCCAACCTCTCTGTTTAGCGGCTTCCAGAAAATAACCTACACCAGAACCTAAATCTAACAATTTATTGGTTTTTTTATACTTTTCAAATTGATCTAAAACTTCGTTATACCGTTTTATAGTAATGGGTGATAAATAATCATCACGGGTGTAAGTATCTTCGTAATATTTAACTAGTTCTTCATGTTTAGGTATTTTTTGAGAAAAGACGAAGTTACAGTCTTGACATCTTACTAGACTGTCTTTCTCGTAACCATTTAATACTTTTATTCTTTTTGAATTACAAATCAAACAGTTTTGATGATACTTCCCACCTACAGACGTATTAATCTTGGGTTTATTAAATAATCTTCTGTATAAATTATAAATAAAAGCTAATTTTTTTTCATCGTTAGGGTAATCCCTATATGTTTTAGCATCTTGGCTAATATATGTTTCTAATTCAGATAGAGATAATCCAAATTTTTTAGCAATATACTGTTTGTCTTGTTCAATAGTTTCTTTATTGTAAGGTAGTTTTTTTAACTCGTTAAACGCCTCTTCTCTTGTAACTTGCTTTTCGCAAATTAAAGATGAAAATGTTGCTTTTCGGTAATCATAATTAAACTTTACAGGATAAATATAGCCTTGAACAAAGGCTGTTATCCTTGATTCGTAATGTTTTCCACCGTAATATTTCCAGTCTAATTCTGTTTCAAGTATTTTAACAGCTTTATCTTTAGCATAAGGCACATAATTTAAGATATAAATCATTTTAATGCCTTTAAAAAATTTATAATAAATCTCGGACCAATGACCAAAAGTTGGAAAATTCTTTAATTTTCGGGTTCCAAATTGTTTATGTATGGCTTTTAAATATTTTAAATCTTTTCCATTGTATTGCCAAGATTTAGGAAGTATTCCTTCAGTAGCATAATTCCCTCCACTAATTATATATTTGATTTTATTTTCTGCAGCAATTTTATGTAAAGCAGCAGGAATTGCCATATCGGTAGGTGTTTCTATTTCAGGAACAGAAGCTTTTAGAAATGAGAGTTGTAAATCTTTAAATTCTTCCCAATCTAAAACATAACTTTGATAATCAATCTCTAATTTTTGAATAATATTTCTTACATTTTTTACCGATTCTTCAGAGTCCCAACCATTATCCATATGGACTGCAAGAATACGAAGCCCTTTTTGTTTGGCCAAATAAGCCACATAAGAACTATCTACTCCTCCACTAACTCCAATAACACAATCGTATTTACTATTCTTTCCATCCCGTTTAATTTTATCGATAATTGCAGCTAATTCTTTATCGCTAGATTCCCCTTTGTATGTATGCTTAACAATATTATCGAAATAATCGTTGCAATGGTTGCAAAATCCATTTTCGTCAAATACAATATCAGGATCTGTTGTATCCATTACACAACGCTTGCAAACTTGGAATTCCGTATTATTCATAAGTCAAATTTAAACAAAAGATTGTATTTCTTCTCGTTCGGGGTAATTAATTAAAACGCCTTTTTGTGTTCCTACGTAAACAAACATACTGCCTGCAGCCATTGCACTTGCATAGGCTGTATGATAAGCTTCTTTTAAATCTTGAATCTTTCCTGCTCCCCCCAAAGCAACAACAGGAATACTAACAGCTTCCGAAATTTGTTTTATTAGGTCTAAATCGTAGCCCTTCATTGTTCCATCTTTATCAACCGACTGTATAATGATTTCTCCAGCGCCATTTTCTTCCATCAGTTTTGCAAAGTCTTTTGGTAATAGCTTTGTTGCCTTATTTTCAGATTGAAGATAAACTGATGCTTTTCCAAATAGATTTTTCTTGACGTCGATGCAAACTGTAATTGTAGAAGAACCAAAGATTTCTGAGGCCTCTTTAATAAAATTTGGATTCTCGACGGCATAAGAGTTAATAACTACTTTTTCTGCTCCTGCCTTAATTATTTCTTGAATAGCTTCGATAGTTTGAATACCTCCTCCAACCGCAAAAGGCATATTAGCTTCTTCGCCAATATCTTTAATCAATTCCAAAGGCATTATCCTATTTTCTTTTGTAGCCAAAATATCCAAAAAAACCAATTCGTCAACTTTTAACTCATTATAAATTCTAACCGCATTTATAGGATCGCCTATATAATTATAATTTTTAAATTTAACCGATTTAACAAGCCCTTGATTTTTAAGTAACAATACGGGTATAATTCGTGGTCTATACATAGCCTACAAGTTAATAAAGTTTTTAAATAACTGTGTACCTGCATCGTGACTTTTCTCGGGATGATATTGTGTTCCAAACACGTTGTTTTTTTCTATTGCAGATGTAAATTCCTGTTCATACTCCGTCTTGTTTAGAATAACACTTTCATTTTTTGCTTTAACATAGTAGGAATGCACAAAATAAAACTCTGATAAATCACTAATACCATTCATTAATCGACTATCTGACTTCTTTATTGAAATTTGATTCCAACCTGTATGAGGAACTTTATATTTCAATTTATCTTTTATTTTAAACCGTAAAACGTCTGCATCCACCCATCCAAAACCATCAACATTTCCTTCTTCGCTTTTTTTGCACATCAGCTGCATTCCCAAACAAATACCCAAGATAGGTATTTTATTTTCTAAAACGGACTTGTTTAAAGCTTCGAAGATATTTAGAGATTTAATATTTTCCATTGCCTTCCCAAAATGTCCAACTCCTGGCAAAATTATTTTTCGAGCATTCAATATATCATCGGCTTTAGAAGATATAATGGCATTGACATTTAAAGAAGAAACTTTCTTAACTACAGAGTTTAAGTTTCCCATTCCGTAATCGACAATAATTATTGGTTTAGCCATACATTCTGATTTTTATTAAATTGGGTTAATATTTTTTATTATTTGAGCTAAATTTTCAACTTGTTTTTTCCTTGAAAATTGCTCTACATTTACAGAATGACACTCTATGTAACCTCTGTTCTCAAACTCTTGATATAATTCTTTTAACACCACTGTTAAATGATTCTTATCTTCTACAATAATACCTGAATTTGTTTCTTTTATTACATCTTCTTGTAAATGCTGACTTTCTGATGACAACTCTTTAATAGTATAGAATTCCTTTTTAAGCTTTTTTGCTTCTTCATCATTAGAAAAGCATAATATTATTTTTCGTTTAACAGCTAAGTAATTATAAATCTTTGTTCCTAAAATAGAATAATCATTAAAAAGTAAAAATAGATTATTTTTAGCCATTTCTTTAAATAATTCCTTATTAGAAAGTTTCTTTGTGAAATTTACAAATGGGATCAGATTGGGTGTTTTCTCTTTTAAAAGTTTACGAACTTCCTCTTCATTATTTATCCCAAAAAAATTTATGTTAAGTATAAAACTGTTATTTTTTATTAACTGACTTAAAGTCTGAAACCATAATTGTATGGGATGCCATCTATATATGGTCCCTGTAAATGCAATAGACAAAGTAGAATTATTTTGTAGGCTATTTTTTGAAAAATAAACCGCCTCATTATTATACCCGTTTGGTACGATATAAAATCTCTTATTGTATAATAAACTTTCTATTTGCTTTTGAATAAATGTAGATACTGTAATTATTGAATTAGAAGATTTTAGATATTTCTTTTCGAAATAAGCATATAAAATTTTCAGAAATTTATTGGTTGTAAGTGTTTTATCCTGTACCCATGGGTCTCTGTAATCTGCTATCCAAGGTATCTTGTACTTT
>JAMOQL010000123.1 GCA_027064025.1 Bacteroidales bacterium | reverse complement strand
ATGAAAGTAAATGACTTTTTAAATGTTGTTTTCAAAAGTCACCTAATATATAATGACAATACCAATATTGAATGGGAAAAAGATGGCATTTTACACCGAAGTCCAATTACACAATTCAAACAAAGTTTAGCTGTAGGCTTAATGTATAAATTTTAAACTAAACGAAATAAATAGAATGGGGTTTCTATTTATTAGGAGCCCTTTTCTATTTTACAAACTATTTTAATTAGTTTTGTCCTAATAAAAAAATAAGAATGAATACACAAGCATTACATACTTACATTCCCAATTTAAAACAAGAAGAACCTCTCTTAATATCAGGACCTTGTAGTGCAGAAACAAAAACCCAAGTTCTAGAAACGGCCCAGCTAATTAGGGAGAAAACAAACACACATATATATAGATCAGGGATTTGGAAACCCCGCACTAGACCTGGTCAATTTGAAGGTATTGGGGAAGCAGGTCTTGAATGGTTAAAAGAAGTTAAGCAGAAAACGGGTTTATTAGTAACCACTGAAGTGGCCAAAGCAGAACATGTAGAACTTTGCTTAAAAGCTGGGATAGATATACTTTGGATAGGTGCAAGAACAGTGGCCAACCCTTTTTCTATTCAAGAAATAGCTGACAGCTTAAAAGGAACAAATATTCCTGTTTTTATCAAAAATCCTATTAATCCAGACATCGGATTATGGATTGGTGCTATTGAGCGTATCAACAAAGCTGGGATTTCTAAGATAGCAGCTATACACAGAGGCTTCTACCCATACGAGGAAACTAAATTCAGGAATATCCCTAAATGGGAAATTGCCATCGAACTTAAAAGACAATTTCATAAATTACCTATCATTTGCGATCCCAGTCATATTTCTGGAGATACTAATTTTATAAAAGAAGTTTCGCAAAAAGCATACGACTTAAACTTTGATGGCTTAATGATCGAAACGCATATCCATCCCCAAGAAGCTCTTTCTGATGCAAGCCAACAAGTTACTCCTCAGCAGTTAAAAACATTATTAACAGATTTAATAATTAGATCAGCTCCCATTAAAAATCAAGAAGTTCTGTTACAGTACAGAGAACAAATAGATTCCATAGATCATCAATTATTAGAATTACTTTCTAAAAGAATGGACGTAATAAATGGTATTGGAGAATATAAATTAAAAAACAACATCACTATTTTCCAACTAAGACGTTGGGAGAATATTATTAAAACAAGAATAAATTTAGGAGATGATTTAGGATTAGACCCTCATTTTATTCAATCTATTCTCGAATTAATGCACAAAGATTCGATTCGAATCCAGAATAATATAATGAATATAAAAAAGAAGCTTTAATCTTGGTTCTTTTCTATCTTTTCTAAAAAAACTTTCAAACGATTCTTAACAATCATCCCACTATCAAAATAACCTTTTGCACATTGATTGCAATTTGAAGTTTTCATGCTTTTCTCAATTTCTGTAATTAAATCGGAAGCATACAAATTTAACACATATTTTATTTCTTTTTTATTCATCTATTGCTATTATTTGTTCAAATATAAGCAAAAAAAAACTCCTGCAATTTCTTACAGAAGTCTAATTCATTAATGTTTCAAATTAATCGGAAATTAACTTGTATGTTTTGGTTTGATTTCCAATCTGGATATTTAATAAATAAATTCCTGGTTTAAAATCTATTTGTCCTAAATCGGATGTTGAAATAGTTTTTGTTCCTGAAAAATCGCCAATTGTTTTATCTGCTAATTTCTTACCTACTAAATCGGTTAATGCAATTCTAACAGATTCTTGATTTGGATTTGATATTTCTACAAAAGCCTCTGTATTGAATGGATTAGGATATACTTTAACTAACTCATCAAAATTAATAACATCGTCGATACCAACTACATTTGATGTATAATCGACAGACCAACCTGAACCTACATTGGTTTCGTTCGTATATGATCTAAATCTGATTTTAACTTCACTTGTATTAACTGTTAAATTGGCAGGAGGAGGTGTAGACATTTTGTAAGTTCCAACAAGAGTTCCTTCTGCTTCATCGTACACTTGAATATAATCATGATCTGGAGTATCTAAATCAAACTCTGTAAAATTCAATGTAATTTGGGTTGCTCCTGGAGGCGTGATATACCAATTACAATATTCTCCTGTTTCATAATCACAAGTTCCGCTTCCATCGGTCATAGTACCTTCACCTCTGATTGAGGTAATTGAACTACATACAGAACTTGTATATGAGGCATCCCAGCCAGAAGCACGTCCTGAACCATTGGTATAGAAACGTATTAACATTCCATTATTAGACGAAGTAAACTGTTCTGTTCCTGGCAAATTATCCGAACTTAATACCGCAATAATATCATCAGTAGCAGAGACTCCATCATAAAGATATACTTCGTCACCAGCAGCCAAATCAAATTTCTCAAAAGTCAACATTACTTTTCCTCTAGCACATTCTGGCTGAATAATGGTATTACAATTCAAATTATTTTGATAAAGACTACTTCCACTTCCATCAGAAATCAAACCCTCAAATCCTGTTATTGTTCTTGTTCCTGAGCAATTCTCAGGGAAATTTGATTCGGGATAAATTCCTGTTATAATCTGATGACCAGAATCGAAATAATAATCATCTCCGCCAGGAGTTGTTCCTGACAATAACTGATCTAATGCAAACCAACCATTTCCATATCCACCCCATCCATAGTTCATATGGTATAAATAATCTCCATTATTATCTGTTCTATATCCATCGCAATCCCATGCATGACCTCCATCATCGGAAAAACCTGAATATATCATAGGTCGCAATAAATCAATCTCATCCCTAATCATTTGCTCCCATTCGGCATCTGTATAATTAGGATTTCCCCAATAATCATCTCTAGAATATTCATGTGCACCCGAAGAATACCTAAAATGATCTGCTAAAGCACCAACGATATAAGCTGATTGAGTTCCTGAAGAAGCCACTTCCCAGTCCATTTGAACGGTCTGTCCGCAATGATACATTAATTTAGCAACATCTAAATTCTCTCCTGATATACTTATTGGCATATTAGCCCATGCATAAGTTTCGTTTCCATAGTTGATATTTGATGCATCATGAACATTCCCATCATTATCATTATAATAATTTGTTCCTTCACCTTGACTTGGATAATCATAATATTTCATAACTTGTGCCATGGCCACAGCCACACACCCCACAACAGCATGATCGCCATTTGCATCTGTTGGACATAAATCTTCGTAATGAGGACTTTGATTCCAATTCGATAAAATCAATGGTCCCTCTGTTTCTACTACACTTGTTCTATTCGAAGATTGAATTTGAAGACTCTGCCATTTTGTAGCAACTTCTTTTGTTGCTCTTGCATTATTTTCTATCCCAAATTTTATTTGCTCTGCATAACCATCGAGCATATATTTTAACTCTGGTGACAAATCTGAAAAATTAATATTATTCATGTTTGAGAAACCTAAAATTGGCTTTACAAAATCCTGAGCAGATGTAACAATAAATCCTTTTGAATTCTCAATCCCAAATACATAAAAAATATTAGAAACGCCAGATTCTATATAATCTACGGTTAAATTAATTTCATTGTAACTTTTACTTGAACAATTTTGTGCATTCTGAAAATAAAAGTTTTTAGCAACTCTTTTTGCATCAATAACAGAAACCTCTTTTGCTTCTGAGAACATCGGCAAAGACAAGAGCCCTATTAATAATAATGTAATAATTCTCATTTTATTTATGTTTTATAATTAACTCGCAATGTACGAATTTACTATTTACAAATCAAGCAAATATCTTTATTTTCAATTCTATTAAACATAATAAAAGCCTCCTTAAAAAAGAGGCTCCATATCTATATTATTAACTTAATGCTAGTCTCTAGTTAAAGTTCTTGATATCACAATCTTTTGAACTTCGGATGTTCCTTCGTATATCTGTGTCAATTTTGCCTCACGCATTAGTCTCTCCACATGATACTCTCTAACATATCCGTATCCTCCATGAATTTGAACCGCTTCTGTTGTAACGTGCATTGCTGTTTCGGCAGCTTTCAGTTTTGCCATTGCCGAAAAATGATTTAAATCCATATGTTGGTCTTTCATCCAACAAGATTTGTGAATTAATAAACGTGCAGCTTGAATTTCGGTTTCCATATCGGCTAATTTGAACGAAACAGATTGATGCTCGTATAGGAATTTACCAAATGCTTTACGTTCTTTTGAATACTGGACGGCTAAATCTAGTGCTCCTTGAGCAATTCCAAGTGCTTGAGAAGCAATACCAATTCTTCCTCCTGACAAAATAGACATTGCTAATTTAAAACCAAAACCTTCGTCTCCAATTCTATTTTCCTTAGGCACTTTCATATCGTTAAACATGATAGAGTGTGTATCAGAAGCACGCATTCCCATTTTATTTTCTTTTGGACCTAATTCAAAACCCTCAGAATCTCTATCAACAATAAACGCACTAATCCCTTTATGCCCTTTCGATGGATCTGTTGCAGCAATCACAATAAAATATTGAGCATGAGCTGCTGATGTAATCCAATTTTTCGTACCATTCATTACATAATAATCACCTTTGTCGACAGCTGTTGTTCTTTGCTTTGTAGCATCGGATCCGGCTTCAGGCTCTGATAAGCAAAAACCTCCAATTACTCGGCCTTCAGCCAAAGGAACCAAAAACTTTTGCTTTTGTTCTTCTGTACCAAATTTTTCGATACCCCAACAAACTAATGAATTATTAACAGACATAACCACAGCTGCTGCAGCATCGACTTTAGAGATTTCTTCCATGGCTAAAGAGTACGACAAAGTATCCATTCCTCCCCCACCGTATTTTGGGTCGACCATCATCCCCATAAATCCGAGCTCTCCCATTTTTTTAATTTGATCTGCTGGATATATTCCGTTTTCGTCTCGTTCAGTTACACCCTCTAAAAGTTCTTGTCTTGCGAATTCTTTCGCTGCATCTTGAATCATCAAGTGCTCTTCTGTTAATCCAAATTCCATAATAAATGTTTTTAATTCTATTCATTCATATATTTCAAGTCCAAATCTTACAAATTGATCTTAAATTATACAAACAATTTTGTTTTAAATAAATAAGATTTTACCTTTACACAAAGATAGCTTTTTTAATGGTTTTTTTTAATTTAAAGAGCTAAATATCTATTAATTAAACTAAGTTTATATGTCCAATCTTTATTATCTTACTAAACTAATAAAATTATTAAGATGAGAATCATTTCTTGTATGTCTGGAACTTCTTTGGATGGATTAGACATAATTTTTTGCGAATTTTCTAGTTTAAATCACAAAATCGATTATAAAATACTCAATTACAAAACATTTGAATATTCAAAAGAATGGAAATCAAAATTTGAAAATGCAACTGAATTATCAGGCTTAGAGCTTAGCCTTCTTGACCACAAATTTGGTAAATTAACAGCCAATTATATCCATGAATTTATTCATGAAAATAATATTAACAATATTGATTTTATTGCTTCTCACGGACATACCATTTTCCATCAACCAGAACGACAATTTACTTTACAAGTTGGCAATGCTATTGAAATTGCTAGTTTAACTAACCTTCCTGTTATCAACGATTTTCGAAGCCTCGATGTAAGCTTATATGGACAAGGTGCACCTCTTGTACCTATTGGGGACAAATTACTTTTTGGAGAATATGATTATTGCCTTAACCTAGGAGGCTTTTCAAATATTTCTTATCAATCTAAAAACGAACGAATAGCATTCGATATTTCTCCTGCAAATATTGTCTTAAATTATTATTCAGAAAAACTTGGTATTGCCTACGATAACAGCGGAGAGTTTGGACGAAAGGGGTCTATTATTGAACATCTTCTCCAACAACTTAACCAGCTTGATTATTATTCATCTACAGCTCCAAAATCGTTAGGAAAAGAATGGTTGATGCAAGAATTTCTTCCCATTATTCAAGAAAACGAATATGATATTTATGATATTCTTAGAACTTTATACGAGCATATTTCAGTACAAATTAGCAAAATATTAAGACATAAGAAAAGCAGTACCTTAGTAACAGGAGGTGGTGCTTTCAACTCCTTTCTAATGGAGCTCATTCAGGAAAAATCAATTTCAAAAATTGTAATTCCGAAACCTGAGATTATCAATTACAAAGAAGCTATAATCTTTGGGCTACTTGGTTTTTTGAGGGTTAGAAACAAAAATAATGTTTTGAAATCGGTAACAGGAGCTAGCCGAGATTCTTGTAGCGGAAATATCATTTATCCTTAAAAAATCAATAGAACTATTTTAAGCTATCTTGTTTTGCTGGAGTATTCTGAAAGGTTGCTTTTTTCCAATATTTATTAAGCAACTCTCCCCAAGTATCAAAATCTTCTCGATAATACAGACCAACACCCTGAGTGTACAAAGAGTTATTCTCTATTTCATTTTCGTTAACACGATTAAATCCACGTATTCGCACAGTCCCTTTTTTGTTAATTTTCACATCTACGTTTACGTTTCCAACAACATTTGAATTGGTATTAGCATAATCACTTACCCCAACGTTTCCATCAATATTAACCCTATCATTAAATAATTGAGTCGATAAGGCCACTTCTAATTCATCGTTAGAGATATTGTCACCCGGCCGATAATTAACTCCAATATCAAAATTATCATTAACTTGCGACAACCAGTTGCTCAGCTGATTTGAAAGTAGCTCGCTTGCATTTTTACCTACAGAATTACCTGAACTAACTTCCTCGCCTCCAACTAAATAATCTGGGGTATAAAATTTACTTAACACCAATAATGATAAAAGCTGTTTATTTTTTTCATCTTGATCCATCGTACTAATTAGACTTTTTGCTCTATCTCCAGAGCTGGGTAATTTAATATCAAAAGTGATATCTGGAGCAAGCAATGATTTTTTCATATTTAAGTGACATTCAACAGGAATCCTTTCTTTATCATCTGGATTAAGCGTCAAATCGTAAATCGGGGTTTTTAATCTATAAATAGCATCGATATCTAAATAAGCTTGATACGGATCCCCATTCCATTTTATATCGCTACCAGGCTCAATTTTAAACTTTTTATTAACAACATTCTGAAGCGTAAATAAATAATCTCCTTTGGTTATGGAATAGTTTCCAGACATACTAAAATTACCTAAGGTATTAATCTTTAGGTTCAAATTACCATCACCTCTTGCCTTTAATACATCCCCAACTTTATCATCAAAAATTAATTGAACTTCGGCATCGGGAGTTACGGTTAAATTAAAGTTTAATAAGATGCCCGATAAATCTATTTTATAATCGGTTTTCTTACTTTTATTTTCGTGTATATTTGCTGTTTTAAAACTTATAAAATCATTTCCTTCAACTTCCTCTGCATCACTCAATGGAATATAAAACTTGGTTCCTCTCTGAGTTGTTCCTGAAATATCAATTTTTAAATTTTCTTGAGTTCCTGTTATCCTAGTTGGACCAGAGACAAATGCAGTTCCATAATACAAATCATTATCTTTTTGACTGGTATTCAGGACCATTAAATTTTTCAAATCTAAGTCTAAGAAAAACTGAAAATCAGAGAAATTATTATGCTGTACATAACCATTAACAAGTGCGTAATTTCCTGAATGATCTACTTGATAAATTTTAAGATTATTAACCTCAAAAGTATTTTTTGTAATTTTAATTTTATTGGAAAAATTGTATTTAACACCTAGATATTTGTATAATAAAGTCGCTCTCGAAAAACTCAATTCTCCCCGATATCCCAAATCTGAAAAAGGACCACTAATATTAATTTCTCCAGAAACATCTCCACTTAATCCTGTAATATACTCATTGGCAAAAGGCTCAAAAAAGCCTAAACGTTGGTGTTTTAACCTTACGTCCAAATTCATTTTTAAATTTTCAAAATCGAGATAACCATTACTAACAATACTCTTTAAATGTTTTTTTCCTATTTCATTCTTTACATTCACAAGCAACCATTTCTTCCTATTATTCCACTCTAAATTAACAAAAGTATTTCCTAATAATTTATCATTAATCCTCAACGAATCAGTACTTACATAACCCGAAAATAAAGCTTGTTGTCCCTTATAGCTCAACAATACATCTCCATCGACTAAGCCTTGCATATTGAGAGTTGTTTTCTGTTCTATAATTGGAAAATATGATAAGTCTAGCTGATTAATAATTACATGTAAAGAATCTTTTTTATCTTTCTGCCACGAGCCATTGGCATAAATATATTGATTTTCGTGATTAACTATTAAATTTTCGACAGTGAGTTGCGCACCTCTTTTTTGTATTTTAGAATCGTTAATATACCAAATAGAATCTTCAATATATAGATACGAAGGAATCATATTAATATCAAAACTTAATGAATCTAGAGTTGAGGGATTAAAAATTATTTGAGACATAAGTTCTGCAGACTCCATCTCTCTTTTTTTATTTTCCCATGACAGATACGTACTTAACGAATCTGAATGCAATTCATTATTTAAGTTTACGCCATTAAAAAATAATTCATCGGTTAACTTTAAATAATCTACTCCCAATTTCGAAATTAACGAATTCCTATTTCCGTTTATTTTTAAATTAATTTTATCTACAAAATAAGTATCAAAAACACAAGAGTCCGAATTAACAAGCAAAGTAATACTATCATTTCGGCTATCATAACCTCCTTTGATAAGCGTATGATTAGCAAGCAAAAAGTTTGGCGAAAAGATTCGAAAAACAGAATATGTATTTTTTAAATCTATCGTATAATTAATATTTTGTTCGTGTAAATTCTTTTTATCATAGGAAACTAACGAAGGTAAATATGAATTTAAAACTTTATCCAGATGAGGGATAAGCTCTTTTATCGAAAAATCACCTACAAATTTCACATTAAAAAGATCAGAATTAACCTCTAACTGTCGCTTCTTCTCGATTTTTACACTTCTCAAATTTATTTCATTCGCAAATATATGATTCCCTTTTTCAGAGTAGAGCAGACTATCCACAATAAATTCCCCAAAAAACTTATCCAAATTTAAACTACTAAATTCTGCATCCACATTAAATGACAGCAAACTACTGGTATCTCTATTTAACCAATTTAGTTTAACCAAATTAGCATCCTTTAATTTAGCGGTAAAGTCAAAATAAGGTTCATCCAAGGAGAAATCTATACTAGAATTTAATTTTAGATATATATTGGTATCATTCAACGTAATTAGAGACTTTAATGTTAGCTTATCTAAATTTGCATGGACTTTAATATTCTTATATTGATAATTATTTATTCCTAAAGATAAAATATCTCCATCTAACTGGCCTTCAAGCTCGTTTAAAGAATCTACTTTAACCAAAACATTACCATTCATGGTAATATTACCAAACATTGTATCTGTTAGATTCAGAGCCGATAAATCTAAACTTTTAGTATTAACTTTTCCACTATACAAAACACTCTTGTTCTCTGTATTATATTTATATCTGACATCAGTATTAAGTAAGCCATCTTTACTTCTAAAAGTACCATAGGCCACCAAATCTGTTAAAAACCCTGTAATATTTCCTTGATAAGATAAGTCGCCTATTCGCTTTAACAAGACTGGAACATCTCGTCGAACATCCTCTGACTGAATACTCATAAGAGTTTCTAAATCATTCATATCTAAATTTATCTTTTTAATATCTAAAGACAAAAAAGTTTCTTCGATGTCGGGTAAGCCTTGCATAGAGAAGCTGGTTTCTACTCTAGAATTTTCGCCCAGACTCACTAAAAAACGTTTGCTTTTTAGATTACTAATTGTTCCATATACCCTTCCCCTTGCATAAGTGGGTAAGTTAATATGTTTAAAGAAAGAGGAAAAATAAGCAATATCTTGAATATTAATTGATGATAATTGTAAATCTAATTCTAATTTTACTTTATTGAGGAAATCGGACATAGCTCCCCACTCCCTATAGTTCATGGCATACCGACTCGCAAATACGTTGGATTGCGGGGTTTTAAAAATTAAGTTATTGACAGATATCTCCGTAGAAGAAATAACAGCATAGCCCGATAAACTATTCAATTTAAAACCAGAAGCTTCATCGATCAAAATATTTCGAATATCAACATTCATAGAATCATTGACCATTCTAAAGTTTTCAGCTTTAAAATCGAATTGATTCATATTGATATCACTAAAATTAATCCCGTAATCTACCGTATCAATAAAAAATTGCTTATACTTAAATCTTAAATTAGAAATATCTATTAAATCTACATTTAGTATAAAATCATTTTTCGTACTATCTATTTCATCATAATCAGTACTTGCAAAATAGTTAATAATATATTGCATATTGGTTTGATTACTATCGTTAATGGAATAGATATTATAATATGCATTCTTAATTTTCAGATTATTTATTTCGAATTTAGATTTCTTGAAATCAAACGATTTTAACCCTACAGAAAGATTCTCGGCAAAAAATAATGTATCATTTTTATCATCTTCAATGTATAGATTTTTAATATCTACCCCTGAAAAAGGAGAAAAATAAAAAGAATCAAAAGAAATATCACCACCTGTTTCCCCGATATAAGATTTCAGAATACGCTCTGACAAAAAGGTCTGAAACACAGAAGTTTGTAACAATGCAATTGTAGAAAATGGCACAATAACAAAAAAAAGCAAAACGAATTTTATCAATATTTTTTTTATTCTATTCTTCAACAATCTATTATTAATTTGATCCATAAAAACCACAACTATCTTTGTCTAACACACAAAGATAAAACAAAAGAGCGGCAAATCACAAAACACTACCATAAATACACAATAGCTAATCACACATATTTATTACAAAAATAAATCAAAAAACATATTGACAAAGACATATAAATAGCTTAATTTTGTGCCCTAATTTTACCGTATAATATGAGACAGTTAAAAATCACCAAATCTATTACTAATCGAGAGAGTGCTTCTTTAGATAAATATTTACAAGAAATTGCACGCTACGATTTAATTACTATTGACGAAGAAGTTGAATTAGCACAAAGAATTCGACAAGGCGATAGAATTGCTTTAGAAAAATTAACTAGAGCCAATTTAAGATTTGTGGTTTCCGTGGCTAAACAATATCAGAATCAAGGGTTAAGCCTTCCTGATTTAATTAACGAAGGGAATTTAGGTCTAATTAAAGCTGCCGAGAAATTTGACGAAACTAGAGGTTTTAAATTTATCTCTTATGCCGTATGGTGGATTCGTCAATCTATCATGCAAGCCGTTAACGAACAGTCAAGAATTGTCCGCTTACCGCTTAACCAAGTTACAACCTTGAGCAAGTACAAAAAAGCAATTCAAGAGTTTGAACAAAAACACCAACGCAAACCTAGTCCAGAGGAATTATCTGAGATTATGGAAATTCCAGTCGAAAAAATTAAAGATACTATTAATGTCTCTGGCAAAAACGTGTCTGTTGACGCTCCTTTTGGGGAAGCCGAGGACGGAACTTTATTAGACGTCCTCCAAAACAGCGACGCTCCAAAAGTTGATAACTCATTAATTAAAGAATCGTTAACGACAGAAATTGAAAGAATTTTCGCAACACTCTCCGACAGAGAAGCAGAGATACTAAAAGATTCTTTCGGAATTGGAAGACAAGAATTAACATTGGAAGAAATTGGAATTAAATTCGGACTTACAAGAGAACGAGTTCGTCAGATTAGAGAAAAAGCAATTAGAAAGCTAAGGCATATGTCAAAATCTAAGCTCTTAAAAGCTTATTTATAAAAAATAAATACCACTCTTTTTAGGGTGGTTTTTTTATGCCTGTAACTCTCACGTACAATAATTATACGTCTATCAAATAAATCTCTCACTATCTGATATTTACAACCATTACATTTCACTAATTAAGTATCTTTTTATTACTTTTGAAAAGTATCAAAAAATAATATTAAACTAGCAACCTTATTCACTTTCTTGCGTCTTTAGCTTGTATAAAAAATTAAAATATTATGAGATTTATAATTATTACACTTCTATCGATTACAATTAGCGGTTTTTCTCAAAACACCAACGACTTTGACAGTCAGTTAAAACTTAAATACTCAGACAAAGTTATTGAGTATATTAAAGCTAACAACTCTCAACTTTACAATTTTTATTTATCAGAATTAAAATCTTCGTTTGAATTTGTTGAACTAGACCAAAACTTAAAATATAACGATTTAACGCCTTACGATTTTATTAATAAACAAGAGAAACCAGCTCCAGAATTTTCGAAAGAAACATTCTCTTTGTACAACTATAAATTCATTCGGTACAAGAGTAAAGATATAATTTATAGAATCCCTAGGACAAACCAAGGCATTCTTATTTATTCAAAAAACAAATTCACAAGCAAATTATAATTATCATGAGAAACATAATACTAATATTTACAACATTTATTCTTGGATTTTTATCTCAAACAATTAGTGCTCAGGAACTTTTAATGCAAGATGGATCTTTTACAGCTTGTAGTGGTGTCTTTAAAGACCCAGGAGGAGACACTGATTATTTTGTTTCTCAAGATTTTGAAATGACCATCTGTTCTGCTACCTCTGGACAAGAAATTAGTTTCACCTTTACAGCTTTTAATACAGAAAGTGGGTACGATGATTTAACAATATACCAAGGCACAGGAACTTCAGGAACTTTAGTTGGTACTTATGATAATAATGAACTATTAAATCAAACTATTTCCTCTAATGGCTCTGGTTGTTTAACTTTTGTATGGCATTCCGATGGTTCAGTAACAAGGCCGGGCTGGGAAGCGGATATCAACTGCGTTTATCCTTGTCAAGCTTTTGACGCTACTACAACATATAACGGAGGGGCTTTTCCCGCCGGTACAATCAATTTATGTGCAGGTGACCAAATAGATGTTACAGCAGTAGGAAATTATCCAAATTCTCCAGGAGATTATACTCAAGACGATGCAACATCAACTTTTGAATGGGATTTTGGTAACACAACAGCAAATACGGCAACTGCTTCGAACACATATGGAACTCAAGGTTCGTATACGATTAACTTAACTGTTACAGATGCTAATGGTTGTACATATACAGAAACACATGATGTAAATGTAACCTGTGGAGGAAGTTGTGCGCCTTGTACCGATATTCAAGTAGACGA
>JAMOQL010000122.1 GCA_027064025.1 Bacteroidales bacterium | reverse complement strand
AATGAAAAGATTTATTCCAAGGTAGATGAAATAACTCAGGATGCGCAGAATACCTCTGCTGCCATAGAGGAGGTTAATGCAAGCACTGAAGAGGTTGCCTCTTCTGCACAGAACGTTGCAAATATAGCTCAAGATCTTACTGAAAAGGCCAGTCAGAGTGTTGAAACGTCCAAGGAAAGTATAGAGTTGGTTAAAGGTATATTGGATAATATAGCCAATACTTCATCTCTTGCGGATAACACTAAGGATATTGTTGTTAAACTTACCGACAATACAAAGAACATAGGAGAAATAGTAGATGCAATAACATCAATATCGGAACAAACTGCATTGTTAGCCCTTAACGCTGCAATAGAAGCTGCAAGAGCCGGAGAGGCAGGCAAAGGGTTTGCAGTCATTGCCGATGAAATAAGAGAGCTTGCAGACGAAAGTAAGAAATCAACAGGAAAGATAGCCGATATACTTAACACAATAAAGAACCTAACAGAAGAAACTGAAAAATCAACTCTTGATACTATAGAGAGTATAGTAAAGATATCGGATGCAGCAAAATCAACATCCAAGAACCTTGATGAAGTTCTTGAAAAGTTCGAACAAATATCAGGAATGGTAGAGAACCTTGCTTCAACTGCAGAAGAACAGAGTGCAGCATCTCAAGAAATAGCAAGCGCTACTACCAATGCAGCACAGACCATTGATGACATAGCAAGAGCCCTTGAAGGACTATTTAATGAAGTCAAGAGACAGAAAGAAGACATAGAAGAACTTGATGGATTGAGTAATAACCTTAAGGAGCTTGCCGAAGGATTACACAATTCTTCTAAAGAATTTAAGTTATAACTACAAAATACTAAAAGCCGGATTTTTACTCCGGCTTTTTATTTATTGATTGGCATTTTATTCCCAAAATAAACACATTTAATTTTGCTGATTATTTTTATAGTTATAATAGTATATTTCATCGGCAAAATCCCAATAAAGCATATCTATTTTATATTTCTTCGATAAACCTCTTATTTGATAAAATAAATCCGTTTTTGGCTTGAACCATATTATTCCATCCGGATTTACAGAATTTATAATTCCTTTAAATTCTGAATCTAACAAAGGATAAATATAATCCGATTGGCTCACCATCAAAAAAGGATATACATATAAAACTTTGGAATTTTTCCTAGTATTGAGCTTTTTAATTTCTTTAACCCAAAAAGGATCCAGGGAAGAAAACCATATATTTATATTTGAAGGAAAATATTTGTTCACATAATCAAGAAATTTTGTAACGTCTTTCTCACTATTGCCACAAGATTTTACTTCCATTATAAGAATTTTTTTTGAATCTTTAAAAAACGGGGCAATATCTTTTAACTCCATTAAATGTATTGGCATCGGATAATGAAAATATTGAGAAAGATCTATCTTTTTAAGCTCGCTTATCATATAAGAAGAAATCATTCTCACATTTCCTATAAATCTGAACATAAACGGGTCGTGAGTAACGACGTATTCCCCATCCTCTATTTCATTAATATCTGTTTCTATCCCTATGTATTTATCATTTTTTAAGGTATTCACAAAAGCTACTTTCGAGTTTTCGGGATATTTATTCAGTTGTCCCCTATGGGCAAAATACTCTGCACCATTCTTATCCAAATCAAAAAAGTTTGTATTGAACCAAGAAATTCCAAAGCCAAAATAGAATTTGTTTTTTGAATATTTAAAGTTAAGCGTATAAAAATCTTTAAACCTGTAGTCCACGTTTAAATTCATTCCATCATCATAATAAAAACCAACACTTAATGGTTTAAAATTAACACCGTAACAGGCAGAGATTTTTCCCGTGTTGTAGATCTTAACCCCAAAATTCATATTGTTTATTTTGGAAGAAATTCCGGCAAAATAATCTTTGAACTCATCTGTTCCAAAATAGATCTGTCTAAATAAAGTTGTTTTGGAATATTCATCTATATAACCGAATTCAGGATTTTTTGAAAATTTAATATAAAAGTTCAACTCTTGAGGAAGCATGTAGAACATGGCATAAAGTTTTAGATAAAATGATAAACTTTCTTCGTTGTTATAAGAAACTATATAGGGAAGAGCTCCGGTAAAAATATCCAAACCGGGAATGAATTGAGAATCAAATTCGACAAAAACATGCTTTTCCATTAGGGAAAGGTAGGGAAATTCGGAAAACGAAATGGCAAGAATTAAAATTATTAGCATCAGAATAATCTTTTTCATTCTAAAATGAGCTTTCGCTTCCTATTATTTTTGGATCCAAGTAAATTAAAAAGTTTTTGTTCCTAATCAGAGTTTTTTTCACAAATCACTTCTTTCGATGATATCTTATATTATAGCGCTTTTTGCGCTTTTTATTCAATTCAAGAATAGTTATCCAAATAATAAAACAGAATTACTTTAGGCCAAAGAGTTTTTTAGCGTTAGATGTTGTTTCTCTATCAATATCTATGACATTTAATTTTTTAACTTCAGATATTACGTCTACCACATATTTCAAAAATGAAGGCTCGTTTCTTTTACCCCTCATAGGA
>JAMOQL010000121.1 GCA_027064025.1 Bacteroidales bacterium | reverse complement strand
CGACAGTTTAATGCAATTTGTAGGCTATAAGAATATTAAATTAGTAGATGATAAAATAATAAAGTCTAACCCCAATTTTATGATAGATGCTAGCGCCATTGCCAAAGGTTATGGCGTAGATGCAGTCGCCAATCTTTTCGAATCAAAGGGCATTAATAATTACTTAATAGAAATTGGTGGCGAAATTAGATTAAAAGGACTCTCAAGTAAGCAAAGAAAATGGACCATAGGTATAGATAAGCCCAAAGACGATATTTATAATGAAGACAATGAGGTTCAAGAAATAATTGCACTCGATAACGGAGCCATCGCCACCTCTGGAGATTACCGACAATTTTACTATAAAGATGGCCATAAATATTCGCATACAGTAAATCCAAAAACAGGTTACCCTGTGTCGCACAACGTATTAAGTACTACGGTATACACTAATGACTGCGCCTCTGCCGATGCCTATGCCACCTCTTTTATGGTAATGGAATTAGACTCTACAAAAACTTTTGCAATACAACATCCAGAATTAGGAATTTATATAATATACGCAAAAGATAGTACAGAAAATAAAGTTTGGATGAATGATAAATTCAAAAACTTAATCCAAGAGTAACTTTCTATAACTCTTTTCTTTTCCAATAATTTCATCATATCAATTCTTAAATTTTCTTATTAATTGTCAAAGGATTAGTATCTTTGCATTTCTAAAAATATTTTAAGATGTTAGAAACAAAAATCAGAAGAAAAATTGCTGAAGCATTTAAAACATTGTTTGCTGAAGTTGAAGAAAATAAAATTACCTTACAGAAGACGAGAAAAGATGTTCAAGGCGATTACACCGTAAATGTATTTCCTTTTTACGTATTTCTAAACTTTCGCCAGAAGAAACGGCTAAACAAATTGGAGAGTATTTAACTAATAATCTTGACGAGATTTCAGGATACAATGTAATAAAAGGTTTTTTAAATGTTGAAATAAACAACAATCTTTGGTTTGATTTCTTTAAAAACGAATTCAACAATAAATATTTTGGTTTAACAAAAGCGTCGAAGGAAACTCCAAATACAATGATAGAGTATTCCTCTCCAAACACCAACAAGCCTCTTCATCTTGGACATATCCGCAACAACCTATTAGGCTTTTCTGTTGCTGAATTATTAAAAGCAGACGGGAAAAAAATTGTAAAAACTAATATCGTCAACGACAGAGGTATCCATATTTGTAAATCGATGTTAGCATGGCAAAAATGGGGAAATGGAGCTACTCCCGAATCGACAGGAAAGAAGGGTGATAAGTTAGTTGGCGATTATTACGTAAAATTTGATCAAGAATACAAAAAAGAGATTGCCGAACTTGTAGCCTCTGGAATAGAAAAAGGAAAGGCTGAAAAACAAGCTCCACTTCTGCTCGAAGTTCAAGAAATGCTACGCCAATGGGAGGCTAAAGAACCAAAAGTTTACGAACTTTGGAATAAAATGAATCACTGGGTATACGATGGTTTCGATGTTACCTATAAAGCATTAGGTATCGATTTTGATAAAATTTATTACGAATCAAACACATATATTTTAGGAAAGAAATTTGTTCTAGAAGGATTAGAAAAAGGCATCTTAATTAAAAAAGAAGATGGATCGATTTGGGCAGATCTCACCGAAGACGGCTTAGACCAAAAAATACTTCTCCGTGCAGACGGAACCTCAGTATATATGACTCAAGATATCGGAACCGCTCACCAACGTTTCGAGGAGTATCAGTTCGACAAACATATTTACGTAGTTGGAAACGAGCAAAATTATCACTTCCAAGTATTAAAAATTGTACTAAAAAAATTAGGCTACGATTGGGCCGATAGAATTGAACACCTCTCTTACGGAATGGTAGAATTACCAGAAGGTAAAATGAAATCTCGCGAAGGAACAGTTGTAGATGCAGACGACCTAATTGCAGAAATGATTGACACTGCTCGCGAAACGTCTCAGGATTTAGGTAAACTTGACGATTATAATCAAACAGAAAAAGAAGAAGTCTATAAAACAATTGCCCTCGGTGCTTTAAAATATTATATGCTTAAAGTCGATCCTAAAAAAGGAATGATGTTTAACCCCAAGGAATCTATCGACTTTAACGGTAATACGGGTCCTTTTATTCAGTACACTTACGCTCGAATTCGCTCATTAATTCGCAAATGGGATCAAGACATCAATATTAACATTGATATCGATAAATTATCGGAAAAGGAAATTGAAATATTAAAAACCTTATTTAATTTTAAAGCTATGATATCTGAAGCAGCCAAAGCTTATAGTCCAGCAATGGTTGCAAATTACGTATATGAATTAGCCAAGCAATTTAATCAATTTTACCACGATTTCCCTATATTTAAAGAAAACAATGTACAGCTCAAAGAAGCAAGAATTGCATTATCCAATTTTGTAGGGATTTCCATTAAAAATGGCATGAAAATATTAGGAATTAAAGTTCCAGAGAAAATGTAATTATTATTCAATTATACATCAATAATTCAAGAAAAAGTGTTTCATAAGAAAATAGATCAACATATTAACTTAGCTCTAGAGA